>MKRS01000745.1 GCA_001897035.1 Bacteroidales bacterium 45-6 | reverse complement strand
TACTGAAAACGGAGATTGGTCTGTAAAAGGATTTATTGATGTTTATAAAAATATTTATACCATTTCTTCTGATACAAAAATAGTTTCTAAAATTCTTGAAGTCCATATATTTCCTCAGATTTTACAGTTTGCGGAAGAGAACGATTACAATATTATTCTTACCGAGCATCAAAACTATTATCCCGATTTGACCTTCATTCACAAAAAGGATGAAAGCATAAAATTTGCTGTTGATTTAAAAACAACATATCGAAAGAAAAACGGAATTGCAAGTTTTACACTGGGGAGTCACGGAAGTTATTTCAAAGAAAGAGATAAAAAGAAAAACATCCAATTCCCTTACAACCAATATTTAGGGCATTATTGTTTAGGCGTAATTTACACAAGAACAGACATGTCTGATAATATTTCTGAAACCGAAATTTACCAAGTCCAGGAACTTGAAGAAGAATACCTGACTCCACGTAGAAAGGTTGGGGAGAGGGAAGTGACAACAGTAGAGAATTTAAAATCAATCACATCCGTAATTAGGGATTTTGACTTTTTCGCTGCCGAAAAATGGAAAATAGCGAGCGACAAACAAGGTTCTGGAAACACTGCAAATATTGTTTCAACTTTAAGCATTGAAGATTTACGAAATGAAAACGGAATTTTCAGCCAATTAGGAGAAGAATGGTTTGATGAATATTGGATGAATTATGGTTCAGCTACAATGATCAAAGATGGCAAGGTTAATAAAATAACGAGTTTGAAGGACTTTTTAGAGTTTAAAAGTCGTATAGACTTGTGGGAAAAACTTACATCAAAAGCCTCAAAATCTGAAAAGAAATGAGAGTAATTGTCCCACCCATAAAAAGTCAAGGTATCAAAACCAAGCTTGTCCCTTGGATAATGGATGTTGCACCCAAAGTTAAAGGTCGTTGGATTGAACCATTTTTGGGAACAGGTGTCGTTGCATTCAATTCGGGCTACAAAGAAGCTATTTTGAATGATACAAATCCGCATATTATAAACTTTTACAAAGGCGTGCAATCAAGAAAGATTACAGCACCATTGATGAAACAATATCTTGAAATTGAAGGCAAATATTTAAGTGAGGCAGAGAATAACGGATATGAACATTACCTGAAGGTTCGTTCACGTTTTAACAGCGGAGAATTTTCCCCTTATGATTTCATTTTTCTCTCAAGAGCAGGATTTAACGGGATGATGCGTTTTGGGAGTAAGGGAAATTGGAATATTCCTTTTTGTAAAAAACCTGACAGATTTTCTCAAGCATATATCACAAAAATAACGAATCAGGTTTCCGCCGTTTCCCAAATCATTCAGGTTGAACCCAATTGGATATTCCACAACAAATCGTTTGCTGAAATTATTCCTTTAGCAACCGAAGATGACATTATCTATTGCGATCCTCCATATTATGGAAGACACGTAGATTATTACAACGGTTGGACTGAAAATGATGAAGAATTGCTATTCAGTTTGCTTTCCGAAACAAAAGCCAAATTTGTTCTATCAACTTGGCATCACAACGATTGGCGAGAAAACGAAATGGTTAACAAGTATTGGAATAAATTCAATATTATCACCAAAGACCATTTCTATCACAATGGAGGAAGCATTGAAAATAGAAGGACTGTTGTTGAGGCATTGGTTTGTAATTTTGATGTAGTAGGCATTGAGCAACATAACCATGGGCAAAAAGAAACGTCAAAGACGAAACAGTTGGAAATTGAATGGTTAACGGAAAAAACCGCAACACCTTTATAACTATCAGTTTGGCAAACTATTATTCATTTGTAATATTCAATGAATGAGCAAACTTGAACAAATATCCTCTTCAAAGCAAGAGCAAATCGCGCACCAAGTGGGATTTGTGCTAAGTGGCGGCGGATCCAGAGGATTTGCCCATTTGGGAGCCATCAAGGCACTCCACGAGAGAGGCTTATTCCCCGACTACATTTCCGGAACGAGTGCCGGTGCGTTTTCGGGCTGCCTTTTGGCCGACGGCTATTCGCCCGAGGAGATCATCTCCTTTTTCGACAACCGCGCTTTCAACGAGTTTGGCAAGCTGATGATCCCTCGTTCGGGCTTGTTTTCGAGTGTTCCCTTCTATCGTTTCCTGCACAAGCATCTCCGTTCCAAAACGTTTGCAGACCTGAAAATTCAGTTAAGTGTCACTGCTACCAACTTAGAGAAAGGAAAACCAGTCACTTTTTCAGAAGGGCTCATTGTGCCACCAGTGGTGGCTTCCTGTTCTGTCCCCATCATTTTCAAGCCGGTGAAGATCGACGGCGAGCATTACGTGGACGGCGGTCTTTTCAAGAATTTCCCGGTGTCGCCCATCCGAAAACATTGCCGCTTCATTGTCGGCATCAACGTCACACCCTTGGTACACCGCCCCTACAAGGAAAACCTCTGGAGCATCGCCGAGCAATCGTTTCACTACATGTTTGTCTCCAACACCCTTGCCGACAAGAAAGCGTGTGACTTGCTGATCGAAATTGTTCCTCCCGACGAGAAAGGATACTCCATGTTTGACCTGAACCACACCCGCGAGATCTATGAACTCGGATACGAAACGGCAAAAGCGATCATCGACCGCAAGTTGAATGACATCGAGAACATCGTGGCTTGGCAAACATATTATAAGAAGAAGCAAGAGGCTGGCGGCGATTAGTTTGAGAAATTCGATTAGTATTAGTTTTTCAACGACAAACCACTACCCATCACATAAACAAATACTACCACATGAAAGAAAAATTCTTTATCTACCAAATTTTCCCCCGCTTGTTCGGAAATGACAACCCCACACGGAAGGAAAACGGGACAATCGAGGAAAACGGTTGCGGGAAATTCTCGAAATTCACTGCAAAGGCTTTGTCCGAGATCAAGAAAATGGGCTTCTCCCACATTTGGTTCACCGGTGCTTTGGAACATGCCACCAAAACCGACTATTCTTCCTTGGGCATCCCCAAAGACCACCCCGACATCGTGAAGGGAAATGCGGGTTCGCCTTATGCCATAAAGGATTACTACGATGTTGACCCCGACTTGGCGGACAATGTGGCCATGCGCATGGCGGAGTTCGAGGATTTGATTGCCCGATCGCACAAGGCTGGATTGAAAGTGATTATCGACTTTGTACCCAATCATGTTGCCAGGCAATACCGCTCGGATACGAAACCCAGAAAGGTGGCCGACCTGGGGGGGAAGGACGACTGGTCGGAGGCTTTTTCGCCTGATAACAATTTCTACTACCTTCCTGGGGAGAGCCTGCACCTGCACATTCCCCGTACCACCGAGAAGCCCTACAACGAGTCTCCCGCGCGTGTCACAGGGAACGACTGCTTCCACAGTCATCCAGGAGTCAACGACTGGTATGAAACAGCCAAGTTGAACTATGGTGTGGATTACCGGAACGGACATCAGAAATATTTTACGCCCATCCCCGACACTTGGATCAAGATGCGCGACATCTTGCTTTTTTGGACGGCTAAGGGTGTGGATGGATTTCGCTGCGACATGGCTGAAATGGTTCCGGTGGAGTTTTGGAGCTGGGTGATCCAACGGGTGAAGGAGAAAAACGAGCAGATTATTTTCATCGCCGAAATATACAACCCGCAGGAATACGGCAATTACATCTACACAGGAAGGTTCGACTACCTCTACGACAAGGTGGGGCTGTACGACACTTTCCGACACGTTATCACGGGGCAACTGCCCACTTCCGAGATCACATTCTGTTGGCAAAGATTGCAGGAACTTCAGCCCAACATGCTTAATTTTCTCGAAAATCACGACGAACAACGCATTGCTTCGGACTTCTTCGGTGGCGATGCCCGCAAAGGCATTCCGGGAATGCTTGTCTCGGCTTCCCTCAATACGAATCCCGTGATGGTCTATTTCGGACAGGAACTCGGGGAAAGAGGTATGGACAAAGAAGGATTCAGCGGCCTGGACGGACGCACGACTATTTTCGACTACTGGCAGATCGAGTCGGTGGAGAATTGGAGGAACGGGGGGAAATTCGGCAACGCAAGGCTTACCCCCGAACAAATCGAGCTAAGGGAATTCTACATCAAACTGATCGGGATATGCAACAAGGAAGAAGCTATCAAGGACGGACTTTTCTACGACTTAATGTATGCCAATTATGAGAATCAGCGATTCGATTCCACGAAGCAATATGCGTTCTTAAGGGCGAAGGCCAACGAATTGATATTGGTTGTAAGCAATTTCAGCGAAAATGAAGTAAATTTACTTGTCGATATACCGAAGGAGGCCTTCGAATATTTACAGATTGACCCGAAACGAATTTCCGGTTACAAGGAGTTATTGTTTGGAGGGACGAAAAAAACGAAAGGCCTTCCCGGTGGACAGTTTGAAGAAAGCGTCGGAGGATATTCCGGCAAAATATTCAAATTTTTGTTGAATTAAGTTCATAGTCACAGATTGTTTTTATACTTTTGCGGCACAAATCACTTATTTCTTGGCGTTCAGTAAAAAAAGAGCAAAGAAAACATCGATAGAAATTCAATGATGGAAACTCCTACTATTCCTTTTAAAGTCTTTTCCGGGGCAAATTCCCGCTATCTGGCCGAAAAAATCTGTATGCACCTCAATTGCCCCCTCGGGAAAATGAACATCGAGCATTTTGCAGACGGAGAATTTTCCGTTTCCTACGATGAGTCGATCCGGGGTTCGGTGGTGTTTCTGGTGCAATCCACGCAGCCAAGTTCCGACAACTTGATGGAATTGTTGCTGATGATTGATGCCGCAAAAAGAGCTTCCGCCAAGTCTATCGTTGCTGTTATTCCTTATTTTGGCTGGGCGCGCCAGGGTAGAAAAGGCAAACCTCGTGTTTCGATAGGAGCAAAAATGATTGCCGACATGCTTAGTGCT
>MKRS01000744.1 GCA_001897035.1 Bacteroidales bacterium 45-6 | reverse complement strand
GTTTTCAAAAGCTTAAAAAAAGTCCGGTTTTTACCGGACTTTTTTTTATACTAAAACCGTATTGTTGCATGTTTTTGCGAACTAAATTTTTTAATTTCCTCCTCCCTTTACGTCGTCGTTGCTGATACCCCTGTTTGTCTCTTTCATGGTCACCTTCATTTGCCCGATGCGGAAGTAAAGCGATATGCCGTATCGTCTTAGGGGATAGAATGAATGGCTCTCGGAGTAGAATGTAGGCGTTTGGGTGATGTCTTTGTATTCCCTATTTTTGGTGAATGGAGCATTGGCATAAAGGCGGATGGATAAGCGGTCATTCTTTAAGAAGTTCCGGCTTACATTGAAGTTATATTGAAGATATCCGCTTCCCTTGCCCTGCGAATTGATCTGGGCTGAATTGTAATTGAGGTTGGCTCCCAGCCTTACCTTGTAGGGGGCAGTGTAGCTTACATCGCTAAAAAGATTGCTCGACAGTCCGCTGTTTTTCTGCATGGTTGGACCCTTTCCTCTTTCGTAAAAGGCGTAGTTTAAGCCTCCGTTCGATGAAAAGCGAAATTTGGTGTTGGGACTCCACGACAGGCTTAACCATCCCCCGAATCGCCTCTCTTTTCCAATGTTGTCGTACGTGGTGTAGGTGACGTTGTTTCTCAATTCGGTGATGCTGTTGATCGAGTTGTTGGATAAACTGTAGTCGAGGTTGATCCCAATATAGACCTTGTTGATATTGCCATCGTATCCCAAACTGAAATTGTGGTATTTCTCTGCTTTCAGATCTGGGTTTCCCTTCTGCACATAGAGCGTGTCGGTGGATGTGTTGTATGGATTCAGATACCAGATTCCGGGCCGGTACATCCCCATCCGGTAATTGGTGCGGAGTGTCTGCATGCTCGATAGCTTGTAGGAGATAGAGAACGAAGGGACAAGGCTCAGGTACGAGTTTTTGAAGTTTTGCACTGTCTTTTCCGGATATTCGACCGATTGCCCCGTGTTTTCAAGGCGGAGTCCGCCCCTGAATGACCATTTCTGCCCCAAAG
>MKRS01000743.1 GCA_001897035.1 Bacteroidales bacterium 45-6 | reverse complement strand
TATTTTTTTGAAACAATGTCAAACACGTCTGTCTCGCTGCCGCTACTTGTGTAAGTCACTTCCCGGGTGGCGGGATAAGGGTTGTAGTAGAGATAGACGGGATATGGCTTGCTGGCATAGAAGTCGGTGGCATTGCAGTTGAGGCGCAAGATCATGCTGACGTCGGTGGTGTCCACGATGGCTCCGAAAATTCCCACCGGGGAAGTGCTGTACAAACTGAACATGCTTTCCTTGGGATTTTGAGGCGTCCAGTTGGGGCCATCGCCGAGAGCTACAGGGTGCATCCCTTTCAATTCGGGCTTGTTGTAGCAATCTTGGTAACGCAATCCTTCGTAAGCGACGATCGATCGGGTATAATTCTTCATTTCGGGCAACCATTGGTTCTTATCGGATATTTGATCTGGGAAAAACAGTCTGGCCGCATTCACGTTGTTGAGCATCCACTTGCCAATGGCTTCCGCATACTCGGGTTCGTATTTGACCATCGGTACCAAAGGCCAGGCCATTTTCATGCTGTTCATCAGGAATGCGTATCCGCCTCCGTCGATGATGCTTCCCTGAAGGCCGCTCACGTCGTATTCGCCCCATTTGCCGACGATGACTCCCCAGCCGTTCCTCCCTTTGGGATTCTTGCATCCGTCGAATATCCAATTGAGCATTTTGCCAATGTCGTAGCTCGTTCCTTGTTCTGCGTTCAGCCTTGCTGCTGTATATGCCCCCATGGGCAAGAGGATTTCATAAAATCGGCTCTCTTTCTGGCTGTCCAAGGCGGCGATGGCCGATTGGGCATGAGCCAGGTAACGCTTGTCCTTGTATCTTTGATAGGCGGCATACAACACGTATCCGTGTCCTCCGGCTGCATCTTGCTGAAGCGGGATGTGGCTGACCATGCCTTTCATTTGGCCGTAGTCGAAATAGGAATAATCGTAGTTGCCGTTGAGCACCGAGTCGGCCTTGCAGAATTGCTCTGCGATGCGCCGTTGCAGCTTGTCGGCATTGTCCACATTGGGAAACAGGTCGCACACGGCGTAGAACAACACGTTGGGCAGAACATCGTACCACCAGTCCCTTCCGTATCCGCCTCCCAATTGGGCCACTTGCGGGCAAGTGTTGTTCATCATGATGTTCCATCCGGTGTCCGAGTTGAAGTAGTTTTGGATCATCTTCACGTAGTTGTAGCCGTTTTGATGGGTTTTGTCGATCCCGATGAGGCCTGCTCCAAGAATGGCCGAAAGGGAGTTGAGGCTTTCGTGAAATTCGCCGTTGTTGTGCTTTGGCCCTTGTCGGCTGTCGTTGACCGCCGTGTAGAGGCCGAAGGTGATTTGAGGGATATTCCGTTGGCTGTTGTCGAGCCAGATCATGGTCCCTGCAGGCATGGACGAATTGAAATCGAACGCATATTTGTCGAAATCAACCGCCTTCTGTTTCCAGTCCAGCATTTTATAGGGTTTGGGCTGTTCGGGCATCAGGTTCACGCGGGCAATTGAACGTTGCTCCACCGGCTCGCCGTAGTTCTTGCTGTCGGAGCAGGAGAACATGCTTGCGGCGGCCAGCAACGAGACGACGAGATTTTTTACAAGTCTATTCATTTCATGGATATTTTATTGGTTAGCATATTTCTTGTCTATTTCCCCGATGATATGTTTTGCCAACGGCAATGAAACCAACTGCAAGGCTCCCACGATGACGAGCGCATATTTCAGTGCAAAATTTTCGGACACGAAGTATGCCAGGCCGATGAAGAGCAGCATTCCTGCCGCACGTCCGGCAAACAAGCCTATTTCGTGGCTCATGATGTAGGCATATTGGTTTCGTTTTTCGATGGCCGACACAGTGTCGATGGTTTTCATCATGGTGGGGAAATAAGCCAGGTCGTGTAAGGGCTGGAACAGCACTTTGCACAGCACGAAGACAATCACACCAATGGCGGAGAACAAAATTCCGTTCACTAAAGTTCCCAAGAAAAACACAAAAAGTCCAAAACCGAAGATTTTCATCCGGTGTTCGGGCTTGCATACCCGTCCCAAGACATACACCAGAATGGCCGTGACTCCTCCGCCAATTCCTTGTATCAATCCCAACGAGCCTTCATTGCCCACCAATTTCATGACCAGGATGGCGGGAGCTGTCACCAAAAATCCCTGAACCATCCCTTTCAGCCCGGCCAAGGCAAGAAGCTTGCGCCAAAGGATGTGGAACTTGAAATAGATGAACTTCTTTTGTTCGGGGTTGCTAAATTTCCCTTTCGACAAAACAACGCAGGCACACAAAGCGATGAAAAACACGGCGACGGTGATCGCCTGATAGCCCATGTTGACATTGAACTGATAACCAAGCACAGATTTTCCGTCTATCCCGGCCAAGAAAACGCCGACTGCTACCGGAACCAAGATGCTCCAAAGCGAGAAGAAAAATGACTCAAGCCCGAAGAAATAGTTGCGGTTGCCATCGTTGGTGGAAGTCAGTGTGAGCAGGTACCTGTTTGTCCAAAAAAATCCGGTTGAAGCGCCTAAGGCAAAACCGGCAATCCCCAGCTCGAAAATTCCCAGCGACTGAACGAACATCATCACCATCAGGGCGATCGCCGACAACATGATCCCGAAGCTGTAGAGGTTGTTCACCTTGAATGCCTTCAGCAAGAATCCGTTGAGCACCGAGGTGACGACAATGCCGCAATACATGCAAAGCTGATAAATGGCCACGAACGAAGGGCTTCCAGTGTTGCGCATGATGTAGGCCCCCACGAAAATCTCGATGATGGGCAGTATCAGCGCATAAAGCATGTTGGTGACCAGGAGTGTCCTGATATTCTGAGGTTGCGATTTGAAAAAATCAAATTCCCTGAACAACTTATTTTTCATGAATTATTTTCTTAAGGTCTTGAGTATTTCAGAAATAGAGAACTCTGCGCTGCATATCACCTCGTCGCTTGCCCCGTAGAATATTTTCAGGGTGTCGCCCTCCACATAATGGCCGTTGGTGAAAACCACGTTGCCGAAGAATCCCGTTTGCTCGTAATCGGCAATCGGCTCCATGATGGGTTCTTCGCTTCGTGCCAACACCTTCGAGGGATCATTCAGGTCGAGCAACAAGGCTCCGAGGCAGTAGCGGTGTTCGTGGTTGGCCCCGTGGTAGATTTCGAGCCAGCCTTCGTCCGTCCTGATCGGTGCGCCTCCGGCACCCACACGGGCCGAGTCCCAGCTTCCTTCGCGTGTCACGGCCACACATTGGTGGTTTCCCCAATGCAGCCGGTCGGGCGATTCGGCAATCCAAATATAGTTGCCGCCCAGTTCGGGGCTGCTCGGGCGGTGCAAGGCATAGTATTTTCCGTTGATTTTTTCTTCGAAAAGGGCGCAATCCTTGTTGTGTGGCGGAAAAATCATCCCCTTGCGTTTCAGCGAGCGGAAGTCTTTCGTCTCGATCAGCCCGACACCCACCGCTACGGGCGACACTTCGGTGAAAGTGAGAAAATAGCCGTCATCCATGGTTGCCACGCGGCAATCTTCAATGCCGAACGATTCGAGAAACCCTTCTCCGAAAATGGGAGGATAGGAGGAATCTTCGTGGAAATGGATGCCGTCGTCGCTGCACACCAAGCGAAGGTAAGAGAGTGTTGTCAGGTAATTTTGGCCTTTGAATTTGATGACCCGCGGATCGCTTGCGTCGAGTTGAGGATCGTCTTTGTCGAAAGAAAGGACTTCGATTTTGCCTTCTTCGTTATAAATGGGAAAACTGATTTTGCCCTCGATTTGCGTCGGCCTTTCGGCTACCCGTAGAAGGAGCCAGGTTTTTCCTCCCAATCGGAAAACTCCCGGATTGAGCAGGCAGGTGATTTCCATCCCATTGATTCCCGGCTTCAAATCGGAAGGGCGCAACAAGGGGTTGTTTTTTGAACGCTTAGCGATATCCATGATAGTATAATTTAAAAGTTTTTCTTTGGAATTGCGATGATATGGTATGACCGAAGACAAAAATACACCCGCAAGTGCTAATGGAGGGTGTCTTGGGATTGCAAAGGAGTACACTGAACTTGCAAATGAACAAAAGGATACTCTTTTGATGAAAAAAGATACTTTTTCGGGGGACAGTCGTTTACTAATTGTTGTATTTTTGTTTTGGGCATTTTTGGCCTTGCTTTCCGGGGAAACTCTGCTCGAACTGAAAATCTTTTACAGATGAAAAAAATATGCTTGTTTCTGCTATCCTGTTTGTCGTTGCAGTTATATGCCCTCAACTATGACATACTCACCCTGACCAACAACGAAGGGCTGTCCAACAGCTCGGTCAACACGATCTTCCAAGATTCGCAGGGCTTGATGTGGTTTGGCACTTGGGACGGGCTGAATGTATATAACGGAAAAGAGTTCAATGTGTTTAAACCCGATTTGGGCAAATCCAACAGCATCAGCAACAACATCATCCGGGATATTGTCGAACAAGGGAAGGCATATCTGTGGTTTGCAACCGATTTTGGCATCAACCGCTACGACCGGCGATCGAAAAGTTTCGAGCGTTACTTTGTGGATGCCCGCAACATGGGCGTTAGCGTGGAGCATTCGTTTTTTGTGGCGGTCAATAGCCGGAACATGGTTTTTGCCGCCGTTTACGGGCAAGGCATCTACTATTTTGACGAGCAGAAACAGGATTTCGTACAACTCAAAACCGCATCCGGGATCAAGTGCAGGCGGATATTCTTCGATGCCGATGACAATCTATGGGTTTTGTCCGAGCCGGGGACGCTCTCCAAGATTTCTTTCAGGAAAAACATTCAGGCTTCTGTCCCAGCAGGGGTGAGCCGGGTAGAAATGCCGGGCAATGTGCTGTCCGTATTTCGTGGAAATGGAAAAGATATGTGGTTTCAGACTTCAGACAGGAGGTTGTTCTGTACCGGGACCCAATCGAGGCAGGTGTCGGAAATCACGGCTTTTCCTCACAATGCGGGAAGAAT
>MKRS01000742.1 GCA_001897035.1 Bacteroidales bacterium 45-6 | reverse complement strand
TGTCGGAAGAAGTGATGTATTCGTGTACATTGTTCCGGTAAGTGATCGGCCCGTTGAGGGTATGCAGCAAACCGTTTTTGGCCATTATGTTCTTATCGACAAGCGTTGCGCCGCCAAACGCGTCCTTTCCCGAGGAGAAGGAATAGAGCTTGTAGTTCTTCATCCGCACGCCATTTGCGGCAGGCACCGATGTGGAATTATTGAATCTTGCTATCTGGTTGTTCACAAACGTGCGCGCCCGGGTCACATCGAAGGCATCCGGATTGATGCCGGCAAGGCCGTCGTTGACGGGAGCAAACACGGTGAAAGTCTGCGTGGAAGAGAGCAGCGTGTCGTATCCGGCCTTTTCCACCAAACGGGCGAAGGTGGACAAATTGCTGTTTTGCTTGAGCAAACCATACAAGGTGGTAGCGGGCAAATCTGCCGAACGGTCGTAATGATCGGAAAATTCATCGCGGCATCCCACCAGAACGCTGATGCCAAGGCAAAAGAGCAATATGGATAATTTATTCTTTATCATATCATTATATAGATTTTAAGGTCGCTAATCGATGGTTTCTTTGTCCAGAAAACTAACCGGCACATATTCAATGTAATCCAATTGGAATTCGCCGTCTTCTCGTTCCACATTTTTCGCACGGAAATAGTGGTAATCGTAATTCTGGAAGGTAAAAGTACCGACAATCACCCGCAAATCATTCTGCGACTGGCGTGTGGTGACACTGTATCCGGAATTGTAGATGGCATTTCCGCCCTTCATGTACCCCCTGTTACGCATCATCTTGTCATTTTCCACGCCATTGTCGTTGGTCTGCGAATCTGGCACCCAGCCCACATTGGGATCTGCTCCATTGCGGCTTAGGTCAACGGGGATTCCGGAAATTTGCCCATCGATGAACAATTGGGCAATTCCTCGCCACGACACGGCATTGTAGCCGAAACGGATTTCGTAAGTACCGGGAGGGACAGGCGGCAGACGGAGGGTGAAATCGTACCAGCCCCGTATGCTGATCTCGTCAGCCTGGTGGTCGTCCCAGGAATTGCTTCCCCAAAGGATGATCTTGCAGGCCGGATTGAATTGGAAATATTCACCGCAATAGTTGGGTGTGATCGTGCGGATGTCATCCAAGTTCCAGCGGATGTTGTTGTTGGTCAACTGAGGCGGTATGGCATACGCATCTATCCTCATGCGCTTGTTGAGCACATCGTTCACCATGTTGTTCTCATCGTACACCAGCACGTTGTTCAAAGCATGAACATATCCGTTCACCCCATCGTGGTTGCTTTTCGCCTCGTTGATAGCCACATACGACCCATTCCTCAAGGTATTGATCTTATTTCCCGCCTTTATTTCGATCAGTCGCTTGGAAAGCATCGATTCGTAGTATTCGTGGCGTTGATCCATGGCATAGGCGGAAGTGTTGGGACCGGAATACACCAAGGCGTTGGTGGACATTTGCCTGTTGAACATGTGGTACGACACAAACTTGTTGAGCGGGTTGTTGCGGCTGGTGTAGTTGTTCAAGTCTTGCGAGCCATAATATTGCTTCGCAAACTCGACCAACTGGTCGATGTCGGTGATGTTATTGGCTTTGAACACATCATCGGTTTCTGCAAAAATCGTATAGCCCAATTTTTTGGTGTGCATTACGGCCACACTGTATCCCACCACGGAAGTCCGATCCACACCCGGACTCGGATCTTGGTACGAAGTATCGTAAATCCCCTTGATGGAATCCACCAAATTTGTCATTTCCAATGCTTTGGAGAACAAGGAGAAATAGCCCTGCTCTTTCATCACGCTCAGCAAGTCATCCTGCGAAGGCTCCACTATGCGCCCCACCACATGCACCACGCCGTTGTGTACCTTGTTGTCCTTTTTCATCACAGGAGCATTTTTGTTCACCAAGATCACCTGCTTGCCTGCGGCATCGGTGGTGTAGGAGATGGTGATGTAGCGGTCGCTCATGTTGGGAGTGGACAAAGCACCCTCCTCGAAATCTGCGGAGAGGTATTCCTTCGAGCCGTTCCTCACCACATGGTTGTAAATGATGGTTTGCTTGTCTTCCTTCGAAAGATCGCCGTAACTGATCTTCTTTTCTTTGAAATAGGCCTCGAAAGCCGAATCGGTAGGCGCAAAGCAAGTGAAATGGCCGTAGAGCGACAGCAGGTTCTCGTTTCCCGATTCGGAAATGATCTTATAGAATATCGACAAATTCTGGCTGTTTTTGCAATAGGAAGCCACGGTTTCGCCTGTAAATGTGTAATAGGACTCGTCCTTTACATTATCGCTGCAAGCGATGCACAAAGACAGGATAACCGGCAGGAACCAAAAGTATCTTGCAAAACTTTCAAATATGTTTCTTTTTGTTTTCATACGATTAATTTATTACTTATCGGCTGTGCTTAGCACGCAACAACAAAACAATCTGTTTTCATTAAAAAATGCTCGCACCCGATCTTTTAGTTGTTCTTGCCAATATCCGACGAAACGACATAGAACGGATTTTGCACCAAGGCCGTGTTTAGTTTAAGCTCGTTGGCATTTATCGGCATGTAGAGCGCATTGATGTCGGTCAAGCGGCTTCGGGCCGTGGCCTGATCGAGTGCCGAATACTTACGCATCAGGTAAGTGTTGACCACGGCGGCAGGGCTCGGCTCTCGCCTGATTCGGCGCAGCAGGTCGAAATATCTTTTGCCTTCAAACATAAGTTCGCGTTGGCGTTCGTCAAACACAAGTTCGCGCATCAGTGCCTGGCTGTTGTAGTCAGCGAAAGACAAAGATCCATCCGCCAAATCGGGATTTGCCCGATCGTAAGTTGCCTTCACCAAATTGAATGCAGCAGTCAGGTTGGCACTTCCATCCAGCTCGGTGAGCGCCTCGGCTTTCATCAGGTAAATGTCGGCCAAGCGGTAGAATATCCAGTGGGGAGTACCCACAGTGATGGTGTAATCGTTTTCGGTGACACTACCGGTTGCGCTTTCTGTGCGGGCCGAAATGTATTTCATGATCGGGAAAAACGCCCCATTCGAAAGCGGGAAATAAGCATTCTTCATCCGCAAATCGGTGGAACCGAACAGCGTGGTTTTGTTTTTGAAATCATAAGCCGACAACTGGTAGGTGTTGTATCCCGACCTTGCGCCTGAAACGACATTCGTTCCGGTTTTTTCGTACATTTCATAAACAACATAATTGTTGATGTTTCCGCTCTGGAACTGCAATTCAAAAATGCTCTCCTTGGAATTCCCGGTGATGAAAACGTTTTTGTTGTAAACGGCAGAAGGCTCAAGGCCCAGTCCCAGCGTGGTAGCGTTGTCCAAGATCTTATCGCAGTACTTGATGCAATTCTGGTAATCGTTCTGCCAGAGATACATGTCGGCGATCAGCGCCCGGATGGCTTTTTGCGTGATGCGGCCTTTGTTGTAGGCGGGTTCGTCATAGCCCACCACAGCATTGGCCTCCACTCCCTGAAGATCTTCTATCAGAAACTTGATGACGTCGTCGGGAGACGATTGCGCCACATTGAACGACTGTCCGTCGCCGACCGTGGGCATAGTGATGAGGGGAACATCCCTGAACGCCCGCACAAGGGTGAAGTAGCACAATGCCCGGATGCCTTTGGCTTCGGCGATGTATGCTTTCAACTGCCCTTCGGTGAAGTTGGGATCGTAATTCCGCACATCGGGAGCATAGGCAATCACACTGTTGCAATAATTGATCGCCTTGTAGAAATCATTCCAAGACGTAAACGAATTGGACGCATTGAGTGCCAGATTCAGGATGTAGGAAAGATCGGTGGAAGGACTCATTCCTTTCAGCACATTGTCCGAACGCACCTCGCCCCACACAATCAGGCGTTCCATAAATGCAGGTTCGTTCATCTGGCGATAACAAGCACCAACCACACTTTTCACATCGTTCTCGTCTTTCCAGAATTCTTCCTGAACCGTTTCGGACTGCGGGCGCACATCGAACCAGCTGTTGCAACCGGTGGCTGCCAGTGCAACGATGGCAAAGATCCCCAGTTTATATATTTGTTTAATCTTCATTCCGTTAAATTTTTCAAGTTTTACAAGCCCAAGGTGATCCCGAAAGTAAAATACTTGGCGCGCGGAGTCTTGTTGCTGTCCGAACTCACGCCGATCAAACCGTAGTTTGGGTTCATGTTGATCGACACTTCGGGATCCACGCCGGTGTATTTCGAAATGGTAAGCACATTGTTGAGTGTCAGATACAAGTTCAACTGATTCAGTTTAAGCCTCTTCAACTGTTCCTTATCAAATTCGTAAGAGAAAGTGAGGTACTTGAACCGCAAGAAAGAGCCGTCTTCCACAAAACGGTCGCTACCCAACCAATTGAAACCATAGTTGTAGAGAGCCCGTGGAATCTGCGTCACGTCTCCGTCCTTGCGCCAACGCCAGTTTACCGATTGAGACTGGTTGTTGTTCGTGTACATGTTTTCGGCATTCATCCGGGCCAGATTCAGCACCTTGTTGCCATACCTGAAGTTGAAGAATGCGTTCATCGAGAACTTCTTGTACTTGATGGTGGTGCCAAAACCTCCATTCATCTTCGGGTTGCTGTTCCCGAGGTACACAATGTCCAATTCGTCGATCGTTCCATCGTGGTTCACATCCTCGTAGATGGCATCTCCGCCCCGGAAGGTGTAACTGGAAGTAGTGCCATAAGCAAAATACATGGGGGAAGGATTGCCATTGTTGTCGAGAATGACCTGGTTTGCAGCGTTGCGGGCCACGGGACTCGTACCTTCCCGCCCTGCCAGATATTTGTCGTACTGATATACTCCCTTGTACCTGAAACCATAAATCGACCCGATGGCATTGCCTTGTTGCAGGCGCGACAAATAAGTGCCGTTGGTGTAGGAAAACTCCGAGTTATAGGCATTCAGAAACGATTCCGAAAGGGAAACGATCTTGTTGATGTTGTTGGAGAAGTTG
>MKRS01000741.1 GCA_001897035.1 Bacteroidales bacterium 45-6 | reverse complement strand
TTGATCCTACGGTTTATATCGACGACGATGGTCAAGCGTATCTTTATTGGGGTAATCCTGATTTATGGTATGTAAAGTTGAACGAAGATATGATTTCATACAATCCGACAGTAGGAGTTGTGAAAACACCGCTTACTCCAAGCGGATTTGGCATCCGTACCAACACCTCGGAAAGAAATACTTCGTACGAAGAAGGACCCTGGTTTTTCAAACGGAATAACAGTTATTACATGATGTACCCTGCAGGTGGTGTGCCTGAGGTTTTAGCTTACTCTACGAGCCCGGGACCTACCGGACCTTGGACTTACGGTAATGTAATTATGAACCTGATTCCCAATAAAGGGGCTTTTACCAATCATCCCGGATATATCGACTACAAGGGTAAATCTTATTTATTTTATCATAATGCAGCATTGCCCGGTGGTGGTGGCTATAAGCGATCTGTATGTGTTGACGAATTTAGTTTTAATTCGGATGGTTCCATTCCGCTTATCACTCCAACTGCGGGAATTCAACAAGCTGTGGAAAATCTAAATCCTTATCAGGAAAATCAAGCCGAGACCATGGCCTGGGAAGAAGGGGTGGAAACGGGTAAGTCCGATAAAACAGGCGTTTATGTTACAAGTATCGATAATGGCGATTATATCAAAGTGCGAAATGTCGATTTTGGACAGATGGGAGCTGCCGCCTTTACTGCTTCTGTTGCCAGCGAAACTGCTGCGGGAGTCTCTGCTGGAGGTGCCATTGATATACACCTTGATAGCAGGGATGGAGTGCTAATTGGGACTCTTCCTGTAAGTTATACTGGTGGTGTTGATAGTTGGGCGGATAAAACGACCAATATTACAGGTGGAGTAGGGGTGCACGATGTCTATTTTGTATTTAAAGGTGCGACCAATCATATTTTTGATTTTGATAAATGGTTTTTCATTCCGAAATCCAGCTCCAAAAAATTAGTGGCAGTGCAAGCTTCTACGAACAGATACAAAATAGATACTATATCCCCTAACAATAGTTCCAACATGGAAGTCATT
>MKRS01000740.1 GCA_001897035.1 Bacteroidales bacterium 45-6 | reverse complement strand
GCCTTGGTTCTGGCATATTTCTCCGATCTTCTTTTCCCCGAGACCCAACCGGATACCAAAACGGTTGATGAAGGGAATCAACAAATGATTCTCCGCCACTACATCAGAAAGGATGGACTCTTGCCCTAAAAAAGCCATAGGTCTATTTTTTAATGTACCAATTTGCTAAAATGAAAATATGCCAATACAAATAACCCTTATTTATTGTCAGGATCAACAATCTTGGAATTACGGAGTTCTACCGTCTTGTAGGCTTTCTTGCGCAATTTCATATTGAAAAACTCCACCATCAGCGAAAACGCTATTGCAAAGTAAATATATCCTTTGGGAATTGCACCAACTTCGGCACCAAAAAGTGACACATGCGACACATGGGATGCTTCAGCCAGCAGCATCACGCCAATAAGAATCAAGAAGGAGAGCCCCAGCATCTGGATGGTGGGATGGGCATTGACAAAACGGCTGACCGGCCCGGAAAACACCAGCATCACAATCACCGAGATAACCACAGCCAGCACCATCACGGTCATTGCCCCGGCATAGCCGAAGTCTTTGAAACTAACGAGTCCAACGGCTGTGAGCACGCTGTCGAAAGAAAACACGATGTCGATGGCCACAATCTGGGCGATGACAC
Organism: Bacteroidales bacterium 45-6; assembly: GCA_001897035.1. Taxonomy (GTDB): domain Bacteria; phylum Bacteroidota; class Bacteroidia; order Bacteroidales; family Dysgonomonadaceae; genus UBA1309. Next base: position 4,341 of record MKRS01000740.1, on the reverse strand, counting down.
TCCAGAATTTGCTTTTACCTCCTGTGGCTGCGTGTCCTTGTTCTTCTCCTTCGAGCTTATGATGAATCTCAGAAACACTCTTGTAGAGCAGGAACAATCCTCCGAAGAAAATAATCAGGCTTTGCCCCGAGATATGTCCGTCGAGCCACTCGGTATCGACCGAAAAAATAGGCTTCGTCAATTGCATCAGCAGGGAAATACTAAACAGGAGGCCTATGCGGAAAAGCATGGCGAGCAGTAAACCGGTACGCCGGGCTTGGGGCTGCTCGTGTTCGGGCAAGCGGGAGGTGACAATCGAGAGGAAGACAATGTTGTCCACCCCCAATACAATCTCCAAGAAAGTAAGGGTCAGCAAGGCCAACCAGGCAGCAGGCTGCAGAAATATTTCTAAAAAATCCATAGGGTTTATCAGTTAGCTGTCAACGGTTTTATATTATCAATCTATATTATCTATATATTTCCCTTCTTCTGAATTCGGCACACACAATAGCTGTCGCCACAGCCACGTTGAGCGATTCGGAGCTTTGGCTTCCCGGCGGAAAAATGGGAATGAAGAGCCGCCGGGAGATATATTCTGCCACTTCTGGACGAATACCGTTTCCTTCGTTGCCCATCACAATGACCCCGCTGGCTGAAAGGGTTTGGCCGTACATGTTTTCGCCGTCCAAGAACGTGCCGTAAACGGGGATGCCAGAATGAGCGGCCAGCCACTCGGGCAAATCCATGTAATGCACCTGCACCCGTGCCAAAGCACCCATTGTGGCCTGCACCACTTTCGGGTTGTAAACATCGGCGGTGTCGGGCGAGCAGATAATGTGCCGGATGCCGTACCAATCCGCGAGGCGGATGATGGTTCCTAAGTTGCCCGGATCCTGAATGCCATCGAGCATCAGGCTAAGGGAACCGGCCCAATCCACTTTTTGGGAATCCCACGAAGGTATAACAAAAATCCCGAGAACTTGTTGTGGGGTTTTCAGAAAACTTGCCTTGCAGAGCTCATCCTCGGTGGCTTCGATGAGTTCGCCCACCTGCGGGACCGAATTGTTCTCCAAGAAACCGGAAGTGGCCACCAGCAACTGGCAGGGTATCGAATGGAGAAGTTCGCCCACCATCTTGTTGCCTTCGGCCACGAAAACTCCGTGTTCAGCCCGCCCTTTTTTGTCCTTGAGCGACTGTATGTATTTTATTTTGTTCTTGCTTAACACAAACAACGAAATGATTAAGGGGTTCGAAGTCCAAAAGTACTTAAAATTGGGCAAATTGCAATGCGAAGTCCGATTGCTTGGGTAGTTTTCGCTCTCTCACTCGTTGCAAACGAGGGAGAGAGAAAGTGAAACACGGCTGGCGAAGTCAGATCCCCCACTGCCCTATCAATGAGTTGATGTGGCAGCAGACAGACGCTCATGCTAAGTTTTCGCTCTTTTTCTTATTCTGCACACTCCTTCATATTTTATTGTTTATCTTTGCGCTCAGATCGCCGTCACAAATGTATTATTTAATATGAATAGCAAGATTGCCCTGAATTTTTCGATCGTTAAGCCATGTTTCTTATATATTCCTTTCATTTTGACAATAGCGTTTGTCGCATTTCTTGCTTCCCTAAATGCTTTATGTCCCGCAAGGTATATTGAGATACAAAAAGACAGTTTCTTTTACATTAATCATTTCTTAGGACAATACCCCAATCTTCAAATCAATTTCACTCAATTGGGCGATGCTTTGCTTTTTCTTTCTTTGCTGAGTATTTTCATTGTATATGCTCCCGCTATGTGGGAATCGTTAGTTTCAGCCTCAATTGTTTCGTTGATCGTGTCGTATCTGCTGAAACAATTATTTTCTGTTCCTCGCCCAGCTGCTGTTTTCGACCCCCACAGTTTCATTATTACAGGCGAGCGGCTTGCAGGCCATCATAGCCTTCCTTCGGGACATACGATCACGATTTTCACCACTTTTACAATTTTGTTGTATGCCTTTATGCCTGCGGCTTTGCTAAAAAGGGTACTCTGGTATTTCTTGATTTTTGCAATCTCCTATATCGTTGCTTTTTCGAGAGTAGGTGTTGGCGCACACTATCCGTTGGATGTAGTCTCCGGGAGCATAACCGGCTATTTTTGTGGATTGTCAGGGATTTTGCTGAACCAGAAACTTAAAGTCTGGACATGGATAGGCAACAAAAAATTCTATCCGGTATTCCTGGTGTTGTTTATAGGAAGTGTCGTTGACATTATTATCAAAATAACTCAATACAATTTAGCCATTTATTACTTGTCCATATTCTGTTTGATAGTTTCACTTGTTATAACTACCCGCATTTATGTTAAAAAATAGTCTGAAAATATCGACCTTTGCGTTGATAATGAGTTTTATAAATTTTGCATTTTTCCACATCCCATTTTTTAAGTTTGTCTGCAACAACGTTGATTGCAAGAGCCTGAACGGTTTATTGATAGTAGCGTGCTTGGTGATTATCATGTTGGTTGCCAATTATTTTGTGCTGCATCTGATATTTTCGATCTCGCGCAGATTTGGAAAAGGTTTATTGATCGCCTTGTTCCTGGTGAGTTCTGTTGCCATTTATTTCGTCAACACGTATGGTATCATACTGGATGAGACCATGATAGGAAATGTGCTGAATACAAAATACAGCGAAGCAAGCGGTTTCTTTTCATTTAAGCTTATTTTGTACCTCATCATTTTTGGTATTTTGCCGTCCGCATATATCTATATTGCAAAAATCGAAAGGGAAACGCTTAAACGATTTTCAATAAACTCATCTCTTTCGTTGTTGACCATTATCATTTTAGTTTTTGCAAATGCAGGAAACTGGCTCTGGATTGACAAGCATTCGAAAACTTTAGGTGGATTGGCAATGCCATGGTCGTACACAGTCAATATATGCCGTTTTTACATCCATAAACATCAAAGTAACGAGAAAGAGATTCTATTGCCGAATGCAACCATTACCAACAATAAAAAAGCTGTTGTAGTGCTGGTGATTGGGGAATCGGCCCGGAGAGCTAATTTCTCGTTGTATGGGTATCAGAAGCAAACGAATCCACTGCTTTCGAAAGTCAAAAACCTGTATTGCTTCAAGGCAAACTCATCGGCAACATACACCACGGCTGGCGTAAAAAGTATTTTGGACCATAAAGAGACCGGGGATTTGTATGAAGTCTTGCCAAACTATCTCTACCGCAACCATGTAGAAGTAGCTTGGCGCACAAGCAATTGGGGAGAGCCGCCTTTGCATATCAAAAACTATCAAACCCGAGACAGCTTGATGCGCCTTTGCAAGGGAGAAGGTTGCCATTTTGACGAGATATTGCTTGCCGGGCTCAAAGAGCAGATTCTGGCCTCGTCGTCGTCCAAGACATTCATTGTCTTGCACACCAGCACAAGCCACGGCCCGCAATACAGCAAGCGCTATCCGCCCAAGTTTGAAACGTTCAAACCGGTATGCAATAGCGTGGAGCTGTCACAATGCTCACATCAAGAACTTATAAATGCGTATGACAACACAATTGTTTATACCGATTACATCTTAGATAGTGTCATAGAAACGTTAAAACAGCTACAAGGTTATGATTGTGCGATGATATACGTTTCGGATCACGGCGAATCGCTTGGGGAGAAAAATCTATACACGCATGGCGTTCCGATAAGCATCGCACCAAAGGAACAGTACGAAATACCATTTATCGTCTGGACTTCGAATGGAAAGATGAAACCAAAGCCCAATGATTTATTGACTCAATACAACGTTTTTCATAGCGTGCTCAAGTTTCTAAGCATCAAAAGCCCTATCTATAACGAAAAAATGAATATTTTCAAGTAAGGGATAGATGAAGAGTAATAAGAATGATTTGTTGTCGTGAAATGTGTAAGCTGATAGCCAATAGCTTTTAGCCATTTGCCTTTTCTAACAGCTATCGGCTAATAGCTAAAGGCTATGTCTCGCATTAAAAAAATACGACAATTTATTTTTGCATTTACTTACGAGGCGGCTGGTGATGGCCTTGCAGAGTTACCGTGTATTGAAAATCACACAAGCGACATTACTCTTTCAACATGGAAAAAATTATCCAAACAGGATTAGGAAGACACTTAAAACTGACTTTACAATTCTGACAAAAAGACAAACCGCCAATATTGGCTTGGCAATATGGCGGCTGAAGTACTTCTCTGAAATATTTATGCAAGGTTCAACAGTAGTAATTCTATTGAACTTTTGTGCTAAAATGTGCGAAGTGGTAAACTGGCAAATTCGTTCCTACACCCAATCGGTGTCGAGCATCGAATCCTTATACCCAAGAAAATACAAGATCCCGTCCAATCCCACAG
>MKRS01000739.1 GCA_001897035.1 Bacteroidales bacterium 45-6 | reverse complement strand
GGACCTTCCACAATCTCGATCCGCTCGATGATGTTGACGTCAATCTGACTCAGACTTTGCTTGGCCCCCAAACGGTAGATCAGCGGCACTCCGTCCAAAAGTACTTTTACATTGTTGCCGCTCATGCCCATCAGTTCGAAGTCCGTTTCGCCCAATGTCATGTCGTTCGACAAGCGGATTCCTATTTCTGTATTCAGCAAGGATTGCAAGCTGGTAGCCGCCTTTTCCTGAATCTGTTTGGCGGTGATGACTTTCACCTTGTACACGGAATTTTGGATCGACTGGGGGGCAAACTGCCCGGTGATTATCACTTCATTCAATTGGTTTTTATCTTCGATGATAGACAAATTATCAAATCTGTTGACTATATTAGAGGTTATGGTAGCCGGCAATTCCTTCTTGTGAGCCGAGATGGAATACACCTGCAGCACGTATTCGCCGGCAGGAGCCTCAAATTGGAAACGTCCTCTGGCGTCGGTTATACCGCCAAAAGGGGTATCCTTGAGATGAACAGTTATGTTTTCGGCAGGTTTCCCATCGGAAGTTTTTACAGTTCCAACAATCTTTTCTTTGGCAATTTTTTGGGCAAAAGAAGTAAACGTGACTGCAAAGAATGCGATCATCACGCATATCAATCTCAACATATATATAAGAGAATTTACGGCGTTCCAACAATTCAATAGGCGACAAGCAAAACCGTTTTTTCCGATTTTTTCAGGTAGAATAAACAGTCTTTTCCTTTCGATACAAAAATAGAAAGGGATTGCAATCCGTGCAATCCCTATATGTGGTGAATGGTGATAACGTAGTTACCTATTTGTAGTGATATGCCGCTTTCCGACCAACTCGCTGATTTGCCTGTTGGTGGGAGTGTTTTTCAACAAATCCTCCAAAGTCCAGTGCATCCGGTAACGCCAATAATGGTTCGAGTTGGCCGGCACATTGATCCTTTCCTCCTGAGCAGGACGTTGCCGCCACCGTTCATCGATAGACATCCAGTCTTGCAGGGGCAACACCACCAACATGGCCGGAGAAC
>MKRS01000738.1 GCA_001897035.1 Bacteroidales bacterium 45-6 | reverse complement strand
ACAAAGAATACAACCGTATTGCAAATGTTGAAACAAACTCATTCAAGGCATCTTTTCTTAAGCTTCGGGAAATGAGATTGGATTTTAGCTTGCCAAGCAAACTACTTAGCAAAACTCCATTTAACAGTGCGTCGTTTGGCATTTATGGGAGAAATTTAGCTTGCATAACAAACTATCCTATGTTTGATCCGGAAACCGCAGCATTAGATGGAAGTTCAATTGTTCCAGGAATCGAAACCGGTTCGCTTCCATCAACGCGTACAATTGGTTTCAATCTGAATATTAGCTTTTAATCTCAAGTTCAAAATTCCACTCTAACAAGAAAAATTAATCGTATGAAATATATTAGTAAAATAGTACTGCTATTCGTCTCCACATTGATTCTTTGCAATTCATGTACAAATTACGATGACATAAATACGAACCCGACACTTTTGACGGACGCTAGTCCCGGAACATTATTAAATCCAATACTTTATGAAATGGCCGCTTATAACTGGAACAGGTACGAAAGCTATACTTTTCCGTTGATGCAAGGCACTGTTTCCACCTCAAGCATCAGCGGTGTGGGTTGGTACAACATTTCGGATGCTGCGGGCGATGGTTCATGGACAACTTACTACAAGTGGCTGACCAACATCCGTGAAATGGAAAAGCAAGCAATTGCTCTCAATGAGCCGAATTACCGTGCCATATCCCTGACTTTGCGCAGTTGGATCTTCCAACTAACGACCGATGCTTTCGGGGATGTTCCCATGACCGAAGCCTGCCGTGGAGATGAAGGAATTTACACTCCCGCATTTGACACGCAAGTCAATATATACAAGCAAATCATTGCCAATCTGGACACAGCAAATGTGCTTTTCAACAAGGCGGTCGGATTAAAATACAACACCGACGGGGAGCTGCTTTATGGTACCAATGCAGCTCTGACCTCAAGTGTGTCACCAGGCATTGTCAAATGGAAGAAATTCTGTAATTCCCTGAAAATGCGCATCCTTCTACGTGTTATCAGTGTGCCTGAACTCAATGCCCAAGCAGAGTTGGCTAAAATGATAGCAGATCCGACCACTTATCCGGTGTTCGAATCCAACGATGATGCGGCATTTTTGTCAATCACCGGAGTTTACCCTTTGGAGGCACCGCTCACTCGCCCCGCCGACTTCACGTCTTACACCTATCTATCGGAATTCTTCATCAACAATTTGGTTGCATGGAACGACCCACGCTTACCAATATTTGCAACACAGGCAACAAACAGCGGCGTGAAATCATACATTGGTCTGCCCAGTGGCTATGCGGTTGCTCCATCGTTTAGTGCTTCGCAACCACGTCAGGCTCTCGCCATCGCACCAATGGATTTGACACTTATGTCGTATGCTGAGCTTGAACTGATCAAAGCCGAGTATGAACAAAGATTTGGAACAGCCGATAATGCTCAAACACATTATATGAAAGGAGTGAAAGCCTCGATCGAGCAATGGGGTGCCGTTGTTCCGTCCTCCTATTTTGACAACGCGAACGTGGCATACGATGGGACTTTGGAGCAGCTGATGACCCAGAAATATTATGCGCTATTCCTATGTGACTATCAAGCCTGGTTCGAGTATAACCGCACCGGATACCCTCAAGTTCCCCGCGGGGTTGGCGTTTCTGAAGGAAAATATATGCCCAAACGATTCAAATACCCGGCTGTGTTGCAACGAACAAACCTGAACAATTACAAGCAAGCTGTAACAAGCATGGGAGGGAGCGACAACTTTGATGTAAAACTTATCTGGCAAAAATAGGATACCCAATATGCCTGTGTGAAGGATACATATTGTTTCACACAGGTTTTGTTGAACAAATAGAAAATGCATTATGAAAAGTAAAATTTTATTATCAGCCATTTTTGCTTTTATCTCATTGATAAGCATGGCGCAACAACCAGATTTGGTTGCAATGAAATCGAGCGTTCCTAAGGTCTCTGATGAAAAATCCAATAACAATTCGACAAACAATCGGTCAAGTGCAAAATATACATTGGAATGCTATGGAAGTGAATCGGTGCTAAAGAATACCTACAAAGAAGAACACTTTTTAGGAGATGAAATGGCCAATAAATGGAGTTTGTTCATTCAAAACTATAAACACGAATACGAACAGACTGTCGGATTGTCCAATTCATCTGTCGAAATAATCAAGCCGACCGTATTCAATGCAGTAAACAAAGTAAACAACTATCTAAAAAAAGCTCTAAAAAAGAAAGATATTGATACAGCCAAGGCTTATGCTTGTCTGGAGCATGTTCTCAATTGTGCAAATCTTATTTGCTACGAAGAGAATACAAAAGACATAGAAACCGAAATAAAGAATGCCAAAAGTCCGGAGGAGATGGTGAAGGTCTTCGATTCCATCCGCATTGTGTACCATTAACATGAAAAGTTGTCAAGCATAAAAAATGAATCGCCATTTTTTGCTTTTCATTTTGGCATCATCGACCTTCGCACATCAATAACAATTAATTAAGAAATAAAAATCAATCGCAATGAAGAAATACATAATCAAACATTGTTCTATTTTCCTTTTCATTTCAATTCTGTTTTCAGCTAATATAAATGCTGGGAATTATTACGATATCATGTCCTCAACTTTGGTCGCAAATGTGGATGTTGCGAACAAATTGGGTATGACTGTGAAGGGCGTTGTTGTGGATGACTCCAACAAACCAGTGGCTGGTGTTGTCGTGAATGACGGAGAGAACTTCACCGCAACAGATGCAAGCGGGATTTATTATTTGCCATCCAACCTTGCCCGTTGCAAATACGTAAGAATCAGCATTCCGGCGGATTATGAAATAGAAAAAAATGTTGTTAGCAGCTTTTATTCCAAGTTGTCAAATAAGGAGGATGTCAACAGGCGGGATTTTAAATTGAAGAAACGCAAGTCTAATTCGAATGAATTTGTTTTCTTGGCGATTTCCGACCCGCAAGTCAAAAGCAAAGCGCATCTGGCACGGCTTGATAGCGAAACAATCGCTGATTTGAAACAAACCATACGCGAAAACCGAACCAAAAATATTTACGCCATCACATTGGGGGATAATGTTTTTGATGAAATGGAATTGTTTGAACCCTACAGGGCTATGTTGTCCTCCTTGTCTGTGCCTGTGTTTTCGGTGATTGGAAATCACGATTTTGATTTGAGATATAACGATCTGCACAATACCAAAGACTCGTCTGGCAACTATGCCGAGGAGATCTACGAATCCTATTTCGGTCCCGCAGATTATTCTTTCAATATCGGCAACATTCACGTGGTCGCGATGAAGAACATAGATTATTTTGCGGGGAAAAAATACACCGAACGTTTCACTCCTGAACAATTCGAATGGCTGAAAAAAGATTTGAGCTATGTGAAACCTGGAACCACCGTGTTCCTGAATGTTCATGCGCCAACATCGAATAAGTCGAGCGAAGGAAGTGGAAATTCAAAAAATACACCTGAACTGCTTGACATTCTCAAGGGTTACAAGGTGCATATCTTTTCGGGACATACCCATTTTTACGAAAACGAGGAGCCTGTAGCCGGAATCTACGACCACAACATTGGAGCAGCTTGTGGAGCATGGTGGGCCGGGTCGGTCAACCGCTGTGGTGCGCCCAATGGCTACTTGGTTGTGAATGTGAAAGGAGATGATGTGAAATGGCACTACAAATCAACAGGCAAAGACAATTCCTATCAATTCCGAATATACAAACCTGGTGAATTTGCAACACAAGCTGATTATCTTGTGGCCAATATTTGGGATTGGGATTCAAGCTATCAAGTTAAGTGGTATGAAGATGGGAAATTGAGAGGAACAATGGAGCAGTTTGATGACGAAGACCAAGATTTTATCACAATGAAAAAGGGCAAAGCAACAGGCTATCACACTTTGCATCTTTTCCGAGTAAAACCAAACAAAGATGCCAAAAAAATTACGGTTGAAGTGAAGAACCGTTTCGGTGAAACTTTCTCCGAATCAGTAAAATTGTAAGAATTCCGCAAGGGTAAGAGGCTTCTAAATGCTGTTCAACCAGTTGAACAGCATTTCTTTTTTTACCCACTAACCGGGTTCGCAAAATGCCTCCACCAATTGGACTTCTATTTCTGCCTCCTCAAATCTTTGCCTTCGTACTCGCATATTGCCTGTATCCATTCTTCGGTGAGAGGCGTGGAGGCATGTTGTTGCAAGTCGTAGGTTACCATCACCGAATGGCAAACGCATTTCACATCACCCGACTGGGTGTCTATCAGCCGTTGGGCGAGGCGGAAGCTCTTGTTCCCGATTTCGGAAACGGTGGTCTGGACGGCGATGTTGTCCGACGAAAATATTTGCGAGAGGAAGTCCACCTCGATATGAACCACCATGATGGCGTCTTTGCTCCAATTCACATTGGGGCATACGGAGGTGAAATATTCAGTTTTTCCCAAATCATAAAAGGAGAAATAGACGGTGTTGTTTACGTGTCCGAATTTGTCAACGTCGTTGAACCGGATTTGAAGTGGCAGTGTGTGCTTGTATGTAATATCTTTCATTTCTCGCTCATTTTTTTTATTCGCCTGCAAAATTACGACATTCGAAGCCGAATCGGGTGACAAATTAGTGAATAAATTTGATCGCAAATTCCGAACCGCTCGAAATAATGTCAAAAGAAGAAACTTTCGGGGAAGCCCAATTGTTCATTCCGATATGAAAGTATTTTTGTAATTTCGAATAAAATATATTCCAGAAGTAAGAAAATGAGAACGAAAGAGAGATACGAAGGGGTGATTGCTTGGTTTGCCCAAAACGCCACTTCTTCCGAAACCGAGTTGCATTACGACAGTCCTTTCCACCTGCTGATTGCGGTAATCCTCTCGGCCCAGTGCACCGACAAACGGGTCAACATGATTACCCCCCGGCTGTTCGAGGCATTTCCGACGCCGGAAGTAATGGCGAATAGCTCGGTGGACGAGATTTTC
>MKRS01000737.1 GCA_001897035.1 Bacteroidales bacterium 45-6 | reverse complement strand
CAAGAATTCTTTTCATTGTTTTTCGTTTTTAAATTTATTTCTTTGTTCTTGCTAATCTCACGTTATAAACTTTACCGGCGGTATTTCCGGTAGCAGCCTGAAATTTCACGCGAACAAATTCTTTTCCGTTCAGCATCGCATCCGGAATAGGATACTCCACATTTTGAAATTTGTTTTGTTTCCATTTGTTGGAAATATTTTCTGTCACCAGTTTTTGGTCGTCAATATAAATATCAAAAGTTCTATTTCCGTTCTCAGCTCCCCAGTAGCGAACCATTAGGCTCAATCCAGTTTCTTTGTTGGTTCCCATCTTATAACTAAAGAATCCTCCACCACGAGCTTCGCGCCAGAATTCATTCATATTGTTTCCGTTCGACGAGAATTGTCTTTCTATCGAGTGATCCACTTCAGGTTGTTGTTCGCCTGGAGCAACGGCATCGGTGGTACGTTTTTGAAGTTCCATCATTTCATATTCAATATATGAAATGGAATCCGTGTATGATTTATAACCCGAATTGGTAAGAGCCATCCAGTACATCATGTATCTGGCATCATGTATTTTATAAAACGGTTCTAACGTTATCTGATCAATCGGGTTAACCATCTTCACGTTGAGTGTGAAATTCAACGGTTTGTCTTTTACAGGAGCCAGTTTGTCGGCTATTTTCCGGATATTATCCTCAACTAAAATAGGAGCTTTGTCGATAGGAAGTTTTTCACCACCCGGGTATTGCCCAAAGCGGCTGTCGTTAGCAATCAGACCTCTCAAATCTTCTGCTCCTGTTTTGGCACCCAGCAAAATAGGTCCGTGCATAAATGCAATGTATTGCGATACATTTGGCAGGTACTCGATGGTGTTGTGCATAGGCAGTTTAATCACTACAACGTCGCCTTTCTTCCATCTTCTGTCAATACAAACAAAGGATGAAGGATGAGCTGTGAAAGCAACATTCCTACCATTCACCGAAATCTGTAAAGCTCCATCGTTCACCCAAGCCGGATAGCGAACCAATAATTTGAATATAGAAGTACCTTCG
>MKRS01000736.1 GCA_001897035.1 Bacteroidales bacterium 45-6 | reverse complement strand
AAGTGACTGAACCCATGCAAGCACGCTTGGCTTTCATGCGCAAGGAAAAAGTAGCCCGCAACAACGACATGACCTTGCTTTACCTCGAAAAAGGTGTGGTGGCCATCACTGGTGTTGATTCCGCAAGAACGGTGGTTGTTTCTTCGCCTACGAACAACGACTACGCGAAATTGAAAAATATGCTGAAGCCCGTTTCTCTCCAGCAGGAGGCATTGATGAAAGAATACCAAGCGGCGTCGGATGAGCAAAAAAAAGACCCGGCTTTCATGTCCAAGATCGAAGCACGCGATGAGGAGCTGTCCAAACAGGAGAAAGCAACCATGAAATCCTTCCTGGAGCAAAACAAGTCTTCTTTTGTGAGTTTCTTCGCCTTGTCCCAGATTGGAGGATATTCTCCTGAAGTGGCCGAAATTGAACCTTTGTTCCAGAGCCTTGCCCCTGCATTGAAAAATTCACGCGAAGGAAAAGAATTTGCTCAAAAGATCGCCAGCTTGAAGGCTGTTGCCGTGGGCGCCATTGCTCCCGATTTTACCCAAAACGATACGAAAGGAACTCCCGTGAAATTATCGAGCTTGCGTGGCAAATATGTCTTGGTCGATTTTTGGGCTTCTTGGTGTGGTCCCTGCCGCCGTGAAAATCCGACGGTAGTGGAGGCTTACAGCCAGTTTAAAGATAAGAACTTCACCATTCTGGGTGTTTCCTTAGACAATGCAAAAGCCAATTGGGAAAAAGCAATCGAAGCCGACAAGTTGCAATGGACGCAGGTGTCCGACCTGAAAGGTTGGCAAAACGAAGTCGCCGCCTTGTATGGTGTGCAATCCATTCCCCAAAACTTCCTGCTTGATCCAGCAGGCAAGATCATTGCAAAGAACCTTCGTGGAGAAGAACTCAAAGCGAAGTTGACCGAACTTATCAAGTAGGATCAAATGGGTGAAATAGCCCCTGTTTTCTGCATGTAAAATCAATAAATCCCTTGGAATGAATATTTTTAAGGGATTTGTTATTTTCAATTAAAAGTTTGACTAACTTTGTGCGAATTTTGACGATAATATGATAATTTATGATTGAACCAATTAGAAAAAGTATTGAGCTCGGAGATGGTCGCACCATCACGCTCGAAACTGGAAAATTGGCCAAACAAGCGGATGGAGCTGTAACCGTATGGTTAGGAAACACGATGCTACTCGCCACTGTTTGTGCCGCAAAAGATGCAAATCCCGGTGTTGACTTCATGCCACTTCAAGTGGAGTACAAAGAAAAATTCTCTGCCTATGGTAGATTCCCCGGTGGATTTATGAAAAGGGAGGGACGTCCCTCGGATTACGAGATTTTGACTTGCCGCTTGGTGGACAGAGCTCTCCGCCCACTTTTCCCCGATGATTTCCATGCAGAAGTTTTTGTAAATATCATCCTCTTCTCTGCCGACGGTGAAGACATTCCCGACGCTTTGGCCGGTTTGGCGGCTTCTACGGCTTTGGCTGTTTCCGACATTCCTTTCAACGGTCCTATCTCCGAAGTGCGTGTTGCACGTGTGGACGGAAAGTTTGTCGTGAACCCTACCTTTAGCCAGTTGGAACAAGCAGACATGGACATTATGGTGGGTGCCACCATAGACAACATCATGATGGTGGAAGGCGAAATGGACGAAGTGTCGGAAACTGAAATGCTGGAAGCGATCAAGTTTGCGCACGAAGCCATCAAGGTGCAATGCCAGGCTCAGTTGGAATTGATGGAGCTTTGCGGAAAAACCGTGAAACGCACCTATTCGCACGAGACAAACGACGAAGACCTCCGCAAGGATGTGTGGGCAAAATGCTACGACAAGGCTTTTGCCGTGGCTACTTCCTGCAACCCGAACAAACACGAACGCAGCGATAATTTCAAAGCTGTTTTGGACGAATATAAAGCAACTTTCACCGAAGAAGAATTGGCGGAAAAAGCTGGCTTGATTTCACGTTATTACCATGATGTGGAAAAAGAAGCTATGCGCCGTTCCATCTTGGACGAAGGCAAACGCCTTGATGGCCGTAAAACCACCGAAATACGCCCCATCTGGAGCGAAGTGGATTATGTGCCAGGACCTCACGGATCAGCCGTGTTCACCCGCGGTGAAACACAATCGTTGTCAACGGTGACTTTGGGAACCAAGCTCGACGAAAAGATTGTGGACGACGTGCTGGTTCGCGACAAAGAACGTTTTTTGCTGCACTACAATTTCCCTCCATTTTCCACCGGCGACGCACGTCCACAAAGAGGTGTCGGACGCCGCGAGATTGGTCACGGAAACTTGGCTCACCGTGCATTGAAACGGATGATCCCGAAAAACTATCCTTACGTGATACGTGTCGTTTCCGATATTTTGGAATCCAACGGTTCTTCTTCCATGGCTACGGTTTGTGCCGGTACGCTTTCGTTGATGGATGCCGGTGTTACCATCAAGAAACCGGTTTCCGGAATCGCGATGGGATTGATCTCCGAAAACAAAGGGACAAATTTTGCCGTACTTTCCGATATTTTGGGCGATGAAGACCACTTGGGCGACATGGACTTCAAGGTGTGTGGAACTCGTGACGGTATCACCGCTACCCAGATGGATATTAAGGTGGACGGTCTTTCTTACGAAATTCTGGAAAGGGCTTTGGCTCAAGCTCGCGAAGGCCGCCTTCACATTTTGGGCAAGATTCTCGAGACATTGCCTGAAGTTCGTTCCGACCTCAAACCTCATGCTCCTCGAATCGAAGTCCTTTTCATCGCAAAAGACTTCATTGGTGCTGTGATTGGCCCGGGTGGAAAAATCATCCAGGGTATTCAGGAAGAAACCGGAGCGGTCATCACCATCGAAGAAATTGACGGTCAGGGTCGTGTGGAAGTATCTGCCAACAACAAGGGCTCGATCGATGCTGCTTTGGATAAGATCAGAGGAATCGTTGCTGTGCCTGAAGTAGGAGAGGTGTATCAGTCAAAAGTACGTTCGGTGATGCCTTACGGTGCTTTCTGCGAATTCCTTCCTGGAAAAGATGGCTTGCTCCACATTTCCGAAATCAGTTGGGACCGCATCGAAAAGATTGAAGATGCAGGACTCAAAGAAGGCGACATTCTTGAACTGAAGTTGATCGACGTGGATCCGAAGACCGGAAAGTTGAAGTTGTCGCGTAAAGCGCTTCTTCCTCGTCCTCCTCGTCCGGAAAAACCCGTTCAGAAGAAAGAGGATTAAAGAAAAACACAATGTTTTCTTAAATATGAAAAAGAATATCCCAGGCCTGGGATATTCTTTTTTTGTGTAGGTGCCACCCAGATTTCAAATTGAAGAGGCTTGCCGAATCCGAAAATGCTTATCGGAAAATAAATAAAACAACGGTGTTTATCGTTTGCAACGCCCTTGTTTTTTGTCCTCCGCTGCTATTTGATTTTCTTCAACACATTTCCCAGCCGCCTGATGCCTTCCTCTGTCTCCGCCTCGTTCGAACAGGAGAAATTGAGGCGTAAGGTGTTCACGTTTGCCTTGTCCACATAAAATGGATTCCCAGGCACAAAAGCCACATTTTCTTTTATTGCCAGATCAAATACTTGGAGCGCATCTTGCCCTTCGGGCAGTGTGACCCAAAGGAACATGCCGCCTTCGGGCGTGGTGTATTTCACTTCCTTGGGAAAGTATTTTTCCATCGCATTCAGCATGGCTGCGGCTTGCTTGCCGTAGGTTGCGCATATCCGGGATATGTGTTCGTCGATGTTGTAGTCCGAGAGATACTGATGCACGAGCCGTTGCGTGAAATAATCGGTATGCAAGTCGGCTGCTTGCTTGGCGATGATTAGTTTTTCCATCACCTCGTCCGGTGCCACAATCCAGCCCATGCGGAACGCCGGCACCACGGTTTTGGAGAATGTTCCCAGTAGGATGGTCCGATCGGGCAGGTAGTGGTGAAGCGAATGCTTCGCCACTCCTTTGAAGCGGATGTCTCCGTAGGGATCGTCTTCCACCAAAAATATTTGTTTCTTGCTGCAAGAATTCGCTATTTCCTTCCTCACGCTTTCAGAATAGCTGATTCCCGACGGATTTTGAAAGTTGGGGATCAGATAGGCAATCTTAGGCTGATGGAGCTCGATTTTTTCTTTGAACAAGGCCACGTCGATGCCGGTTTCCCGCAGGGGAATTGTCACGAATTGTGGCTTGAAGATCGAGAATGCCTGTATCGCCCCCAGATAACCTGGCTCTTCTATCAGGACAGGGTCACCCTCGTTGATGAATATTTTCCCCAGCAAATCGAGTCCCTGCTGCGATCCATTGGTGATGAGAATGTTGGCCGGATCAATCTTTAAGCCTTTTTGGGCATATCGCTCCGCAATCTTTTGGCGCAAGGGCAAGTAGCCTTCCGTATTGGCATACTGGAAGATGTTTCGGTCGGTTCCCGACATGAGTTTCATGGCGCAATCCCGTAGTTCTTCCATCGGGAAAAAATCTTTGTTGGGAAGCCCGCCTGCAAAAGAAATGATGTCGGGGGAAATAGCCACTTTGAGGATCTCCCGGATAAAGGAGCGTGGCACCCCGTCCATTCGGCGGGCAAATTTGTTTTCAGTAGAAAATTCCATAATCAACAGATTTAAAATTGGGTATAAAAAAACTCCCTTCCGGCATTTACCGAAAGGGAGTGGATGTTTTTGAGTGGCACAAAAGCGATCACCTTCGGTAAATCCTGGGGATTCCGATGACGATAATAATAATGACTGCTGAAATATTCAGAACGAGGTTCATCATAGCTTCTATGCTTGTTTTGCTTCTAAAGTGATTTCAAAAGAGCCTTCAGACTCACTTTTTCCGAAATGATTTCTTTCAATTGGTTGATGGCCACGCGCTCTTGTTGCATGGAGTCGCGGTGGCGAATCGTCACTTGCCCATCTTCGAGGGTCTGGTGGTCCACCGTCACGCAGAAAGGTGTTCCGATAGCATCTTGGCGGCGGTAGCGCTTTCCGATGCTGTCTTTCTCGTCGTATTGGCACTTGAACTCGAATTTGAGTTCGTCCA
>MKRS01000735.1 GCA_001897035.1 Bacteroidales bacterium 45-6 | reverse complement strand
CTTGGTGCAGGGTGTCGGTTTTCAGTCCGATACCTGTTATCCTGATCTGGAGCGAGTCCTTGTTGATGACGCTGATCGTGTCGTGCCGCTTTAGCTTTACCGAATCTTGCACCGGTGTTGTTGCCGGAACATTCGACGGGAGATAATTGTGTCCAAACCAGCCGCCTAATCCGCCCAAGAGCAAGGCCAATGGGATGAGGGTTGCCTTCGCTGCCTTCTTCCACGTAGATTTCTTGTCGCTACCGGTTTTGATCTCGCTTGGTGGCGCAGTGTCGATGTGGACGGGAATGTCGATCGTTTTGTTTCCGCTATTTTCTTCGGACGATTCCTCGTCCTGGTATTCGACGAGCACCACGGTGATGTTGTCTTTGCCCCCTTTTTCATTGGCCAGGTCGATCAAGGATCCTGCCTTTTGCGCAAGTGGAAGTTCTTTCTCAAGTACCAGGGCGATTTGATCCGATCGCAGCATGTCGCTCAATCCGTCGGAACAGAGCAGAAGGATGGAATTGGGATGCAAGGGAAAGGTTTTGGCTTCGAGAAAATCGTTGTCGTCCACTTCGTGAAACCCGGAGCCGACATCCCGTCCGATGATGTTCCGTTGGGGGTGGTTCATGGCTTGTTCTTCGGTGAGGTCGCCTACTTCTTCGCGGTAGCCC
The DNA here is from genome assembly GCA_001897035.1 of Bacteroidales bacterium 45-6. Classification (GTDB taxonomy): domain Bacteria; phylum Bacteroidota; class Bacteroidia; order Bacteroidales; family Dysgonomonadaceae; genus UBA1309. The sequence continues at coordinate 4,370 of MKRS01000735.1, read as the reverse complement.
ACCAAGGAATGGTCGTGCGACAATTTCAGGAGCTTTCCATGGCGGTATTCGTAGAGTCGGCTGTCGCCCACATGCACCATGTTGATCCGTCTCTTTTCCAATTCGATGAGGCAGGCTGTGAGCACGCAGCTCATGCTGGCGAATCGGGTCTGGATGATGCGTTGTTCAGCAATTTTGTTGTTGGCTTCGGTGACGGCCTGTTTCAGCAGGCTGAGCCTTTCGCCGTTGGAATATTTTTCGAGGTACTCCGTCACGGTTTTCTGGGCGATTGCTGCCGCCACTTCGCCTCCTTCATAACCGCCCACTCCGTCGATGGCCACGGCCAGAAGGTGCTTGCGGTCCCAAATGTATTGTGCAACAAAGGCGTCCTCGTTGTTCGTGCGGATTTTCCCTAAATCGGTTTTGCCTTCGAATGTTATAACCATCTGTCAACTATTTTGGAAAATTCTTGAAATGCTGGATCAGCAGGTAGGCCACCAACCCGATTATTGCGACAATGAATATCGATTTGAGCATGGTGGCTTAAGGTTTTATGGTGAAATTGATCTGGATGCGCCCGTTGAGAAATATGCTCGAATTATTGGGGAGATCCACCCAAAGGATGTTCCCGCCGCTGCTTTTCGGCACATTCCGTTCGTTGAGTAGCACCCATTCTTCGAAAGCCGCCAGTTTGAAGCGTTTCTCGGCGGGCATGTATTTTATTTGCAGGTGCGAATCTTTTAGTTCGTCGCTGTTCACCCGGAGTATATTCGGCATTTTACGCAGGTCGTTTTTCCCTGATATTTCTACAAATTCGGTGGTGATATGGAACAGATTTCCCTCCCGTCCGTCTGTGCCGATGAAATTGGTGTCGCATTTCAAGGTGGCCAGTGTGATGCCCGATGGGTGTGAACTGTTTTCCTTCGAGGATTCCATTATTTTATCGAAATGCTTGTTGAAGTCGAACCGGAACCTGTCCTTGGCGTCCATTTCCATCCCTAAGAAGGCATCCCGGTTGATGTTCAGCTCTTCCATCCGGTCGGAACGCTTGTTGTGCATGGTGGCCCGGATGTTCATCTCGTTGCCGATGCCGTTATTGGCAAAGTCCGTTGCAAAAATCGACGAAATGGTTATTGGCTCGCCCACTTTGATGGATGGGATATTGTCCAGGATGTTGCCCTCCGAGAATTTAGAGAATTGGAACAGCCAGTAAGTGGAGTGGGGAACATAGTTGGGATAGTTTGTCAATTGTGCTCTAATGTGCCTATGGAAGCGGTTCACCGCTTCTCTTGCCGTGAAACTGAATGTTTGCTCCTGCTTGGTGTAGTCTTTTTCGTGCAGGTAGATGCAAAACGAGGTGGGAAACAACATTCCCTCCGATGTGGTCTCCTCCTTGAACCTTGTCTGAAAATGGTTGCAGATCTGGTCGAGGAGCTGCTGCCTGTTGATGGTGTCGGCCTCTGAAGCAGCGACGGAAGGTTCGCTGCCGCCTGTCACAAATAGTTTCAGTAACTTATCTTTGAATTTCATATACGAATTAGAAATTGAATCTGCCGTAAAAGTAGGAAAAATCAGTTTGTTGCATATTGTTTTCGGCTGTAATTTTATGGAATTTGCCACAAGGTCTTTTTTCTGCCGATTGAAAAGGGTAAAAAACGAAAGGCCGGAACCCTCCGATAGAGTTCCAGCCTTTGATATTTGGTAGCTGTTAGCCTATTATTGCTTTCCGCTTGTTTCTACGGTTGCATTGATTTTCTTCACCAAACCTTGCAGCACGTTTCCTGGGCCGAGTTCCACGAATGCGGTGGCTCCGTCGGCGATCATGTGTTCCACCGATTGAGTCCACTTCACGGGAGCAGTCAATTGGGCGATCAGGTTTTCCTTGATTGCATCCGGATTGGTTTCTGCCACTGTTGTCACATTTTGATACACAGGGCATATAGGAGCCGCGAACGAAGTTTCTTTGATCGCTTTTTCCAATTCTTCTTTTGCTGGATTCATCAGCGGGGAGTGGAATGCACCGCCGACGCTTAGCTTCAGCGCACGTTTCGCACCTGCTGCCTTCAGCAATTCGCAAGCTGTGTCGATTCCTGCATTTGTTCCCGAAATGACAATCTGTCCTGGGCAGTTGTAGTTGGCGGGTACCACCACCTCGTCGGTGATAGTAGCACAGATTTCTTCCACTTTCTCATCGGGCAATCCCAACACGGCGGCCATGGTTGATGGATTCAGTTCACAAGCTTTCTGCATCGCCAAAGCGCGTTTGTAAACAAGCTTCAAGCCATCTTCAAAGCTCAATGCTCCGGCTGCCACCAAGGCCGAGAATTCGCCCAGCGAGTGTCCCGCCACCATTTGCGGCTGGAATTCTTCGCCGAGGGTCTTTGCCAAGGCCACCGAATGGATGAATATGGCAGGTTGAGTCACTTTGGTTTGGCGCAGGTCTTCGGGCGTTCCGCTAAACATTAAATCCGTGATTCTGAATCCAAGTATTTCGTTTGCTTTTTCAAACAATTCTTTGGCCGCTTCCGAGCTTTCGTACAAGTCCTTACCCATGCCAACGAACTGAGCCCCTTGGCCAGGAAACACAAATGCTTTCATATTATCCTTTAATTGGTTATTAATTAAAAATGTGGGGCAAAATTAGTCATTTATTTTTTTTCGGGCAAAAGTTCCAGTCAATAAGCTTCCCGTTCGATTCTGTCAGAAGCGTTGCGACTGCCAAAATTGCGATGATCCAACGTGGATTGGCAGTAAAATTTATTCCATAGAACTGACAAGTTGGCTTTTGCAGAAGGGGGTAGCCTGCAAAAATGCGGCTGGATGGCTGCGATGCAAGTTAAACTCTGTTAATCGCCAATCCTATCGGTTAAAACTGGGAAAAGTAAATAAGATTTAACTTTTAATTTCCCGAAATTTGTATTTAATTTGGCGTCAGAAAAAAGATGAATCGTTAAACATAAATTTTTACTCTATATGGAAAAAACGTGGAAAAAAGTTTCGAGCTATGTTGCTGTTGCTCTATTGAGTACAAGTGTGACATTTGCCACCTACCGGATACTGGATTCCAACCGGATCAGTGGCGCAGACTCATACAATTACGGAAATGATTTCGATCAAAAGAATGTCCACCTGGCATCACTGACAGGGCAGGGCTACCCCGACTTCACAAAAGCTGCCGAAAGCACAGTGCACGCAGTGGTGCACATCAAGTCTGTCGTGAAAGCGCAACAGACTCAAATGCAAGGACGCAGGGGCGGATCAATTGATCCCTTCGAGTATTTTTTCGGCTTCGGCGATTCCGACCGGGGCAATCAGTTTAGCACGCCGCAGCCACAGGTGGGCTTTGGATCAGGAGTGATTATTTCCGAGGATGGCTACATCATCACCAACAACCACGTTGTGAATCAGGCCACCGAACTGGAAGTGACGCTCAACGACAACCGGAAATTCAAGGCGAAACTCATTGGGGCCGATCCTTCCACGGATATTGCCTTGCTGAAAATCGATGGAAAAGGTTTTTCATACATCCCATTTGGAAGCTCCGACAACCTGAAGGTGGGCGAATGGGTATTAGCTGTTGGTAATCCCTTCAACCTGACATCCACTGTCACAGCAGGTATTGTGAGCGCTAAGGGCCGTGGTAGCATTGGAGGAGGCCGTGACCCGGGTTCCATCCAGTCGTTTATCCAGACCGATGCCGCCATCAATCCGGGTAACAGCGGAGGAGCTTTGGTGAACACCGATGGCCAGTTGGTGGGGATCAACACGGCTATTTATTCGCAGACTGGGAATTTTGCCGGATATGGTTTTGCAGATCCCATCTCGATCGCCGGAAAAGTGGCTTCCGATTTGAAACAATACGGTGCTGTTCAACGGGCGGTATTGGGGGTACAGATTATGGATGCTAACACCGCCACAGATCTCGCCAATTCGGACAATGAAGCCGATGCGAAAAAATACGCCAAGGCAAAAGGCTTGAAAGTGAGCGAGGGTGCTTATGTAGGCGATTTTGCCGATAGAAGTCCGGCCAAGGAAGCTGGAATTATGGAAGGCGACGTGATTACGGCTGTCAATGACGTGAAGGTGCGGAGCTCGAGCGAGCTGCAAGACCAGATCAGCCGCTTCCGTCCAGGAGAAAAGGTGAAAATCACCTTCAACCGCTTTGGACAGGTGAAATCTGCGACTGTGGAACTGAAAAACAGCGACGGCAACACTGGCATGGTGAAGAAAGTGGACGGAATCGAATCGGTGGGTGCCGCCTTCAAGGATTTGACGGACGAAAAGTTGAAAGAGCTCGGCATCTCGCGCGGAGTCGAAGTTTCCGGGGTTGACAACAGCGGTAAGTTCCAGAAGGCGGGTGTCTCCAAAGGATTTATCATCATGAAAATCAA
>MKRS01000734.1 GCA_001897035.1 Bacteroidales bacterium 45-6 | reverse complement strand
TGTTTAATGATTGAGAATCTATTTTACGGACGAAAAGATCCGCTTCCAGGCAATTCCTTCGCGGGAATAGTTCCACCAAATGAAGGAAGCTTTCCCCACTATGTTTCTCTCCGGGATAAATCCCAGATGGTTCGAATCGATTCCTTTCACCTGGTTGTCGGAAAGCAACCAATAGTAGTTGTCCTGGAAAGTATATTCCTCCAGAATTTTTCCGTTCAGGAAGAGTTTTTCACCACGGGGGGTTGCGCTTTTGCGCTGTTCCTGCTGGATCAGGTAAGCATACACGTTCCGGTTTTGCATATCTAATTTGATCTTCAATCCTTTTCGGGGAATGGTTATTTTGTATTTTGCGTTTGCCGTGTTTGAACCCATCTTCAGCAAGCTGTCGGGCAAGTATTCCTGAAGCAAATAGGCCTCCAGCCGGTTCATGGAGATAGAAAGCCGGTTGTTCTTGGCCATGAGGTTCTTTTCAGGCAGTTTCAGCTGATGCAAAACGTGCAGTGCCGAATCCTTCCATTGCATCGGTAGGGAATATTCGAGCCGGAAATCGGGGGATACTTGGTAGTGCCGTCCGTTGACGTACAACTCGAAGCCATCCACCTCGATCACGTCGCCCGGTTGAGCTGCACAACGCCCCAGGCACAGCGTCCGCTTGTCGAGAGGTCGGTCGGTCTGGAGCGGGTGGTTGAACACCACCACGTCGTTTACCGGGATCTTGCAGCCTCCGAGCCTACGGTAAGGCCATTGCAGGGAAGTGGAGTAGGATTGCCAGCCGAAGAAGTTGTCGAAAGTAAAAGGAACTGAAAGCGGCGTGATGGGAAGCCGAAGGCCGTAGGCTGTCTTGTTCACGATCACGTGGTCGCCTTCCTTGAGCGCGTCTTCCATTTGTGGGGAAGAAATGACGAATGATTCGACCCAGAATGTGCGCACAACAAAAACAAGAAGCAAGGCAAACAGTATTGCCTTGCCCCAAAAGGTATATTTTGCTTTGTTCTGCATCATTTCCAAGTATTGATTTCAGGACTCCACGCAGCAAAAGGGGCAGCAAAGCTGCCGGCAACTATTGCTTATGGGCACTTGTGAACAGACGATTCCAGCGGATCTTGCCTCCCAGCCATGTCTTGTCTTTGTCCAAGGACATCCAGATAAACATCGGTTGCCCCACAATGTGGTCTTCGGGAACAAATCCCCACACGCGTGAATCGGCCGAGTTGTCGCGGTTGTCGCCCATCATGAAGTAATAGTCCATTTTGAAGGTATAGTAATTTGTCTCCACGCCGTTGATGTAAACCTTTCCGCCGTGGTATTCAAACTTGTTTCCTTCGTAATTTTCTATACAACGCCTGTAGGTGGCTACGGCCAATTCGGTATCCTTGTCGAAACGCAAGGTCGCTCCCTTTCTTGGGATCCAAATGGGACCATAGTTGCTGCGTCCCCAGCTCTTATTCTTGATGGTGATGGGATAATACATTCCGTAATCGACCTTGTCTTTGATGACCGACACCACGTAAGGTTTGGCTTTGAATGCCGCAATCATCGCTTTGGTCAATGGTAGTTGATATGCCAGCCCCAATTTGCCATTTTTACGGACAAAGCCCATGGCCTCGAATTGAGTGCTGTCGTTGGTGTCAAGATTCCAGCTTTTCAGCACCAGCTCGCCAGTCTCGGTTGGTGCCATATAGTCCTCCTTGCTGATTCCCAGTTCATCAAACACTTTTCCAGGGATGGGAGTTCCATCTGTTTGGACGAAATACGACAACTGCATGTTTTCTGGGTCGGCCACCTGTTTGTTGTTGATAAACAGCTTGTCGTGCTTCAATTGAAGCACGTCTCCGGGAAGTCCCACACATCGTTTCACGTAATTCTCGCGCCGGTCAACCGGGCGATAAACGACCTTCCCAAATTCCTCTGGGTGGTTGCTGACATTGTCGTGCCCGTTTTGCATGCACAGCACGTAATAGTCCTCATTTTGACGGTTCAAGGCCACGGTGTCACCCGAGGGGTAGTTGAACACTACGATGTCGCCATGCTTCACTTGCCCGAAACCCGTCAGCCGCTTGTATTCGAGCTGTGGCTTTTCGAGATACGACTTGACGTTGAGCACCGGGAATGTATGCTGTACCAACGGAAAGGAGAAAGGTGTCATCGGCGAACGTGCCCCGTAGCTGACCTTGCTCACACAGAGGAAGTCACCCACGAGAAGCGACTTTTCCAACGAAGACGAAGGTATCTGGTAATTCTGGAAGAAGAACGTGTTGATGAAATAGACCGCCACCAAGGCAAAACCAATGGCGTCCACCCACTCCAAGAACTTGCGTGTAGCCGGATTTTTTGACTTTTTCCATCCTCCCCAGTTGACGTACCGAGTGATATAAATATCAAAAAATACGAACAGGAAGAGGAACAGGGCGTAATAGCCAGACCACAACGTGAACAACACACAAGAGACGTTGGCGATCAACATTCTCAACCATTGGCGTTTGCTCGCCTCCGAAATTCGTTCTTTAAAAGTCATTTTTGGTATTGTTAAAATTTGAGCATGTCGTCCATTCCTAAAAGGCCTTTTTTTCCTGCGGTGAATTCGGCTGCAACTACAGCCCCGAGGGCAAAGCCTTTGCGACTCTTGGCATCGTGTTTGATGCTGATGGTATCCACTTCCGATTCGTAGATGATTTCGTGGATTCCCGGCACCTCTCCCCGGCGGATGCAGTGGATCGGCAAATCGGAATCCGACTCGGCAGTTTCAAGTTTCCACGAGTTCTTGCGGGCGATGTTTTCCAAAACTCCTTCCGCCAAAGTGATGGCTGTCCCGCTTGGGGCATCCAATTTATGGATATGGTGCACTTCTTCCATCTTCACTTCGTAGTCAGGGTATTGGTTCATAATTTTTGCCAGATATTTGTTGAGGGCAAAGAAGATGTTAACACCCAAGCTGAAATTGGAGGCATAGAAGAATGTTTTGCCGTCCTTTTCGCAGGCTTGCTTCACCTCGTCCAAGTGTTCGAGCCAGCCTGTGGTGCCTGCCACAACTGGCACACCGGCAGCAAAACACCGGCGGAAGTTGTTCAATGCGCTGTGCGGCGAAGTGAATTCGATGGCCACGGCCGCGCTTTTGAAAGCTTCCGAGTCGAAGTCGGCTTCGTTGTCCACATCGATAATTGATACAATTTCGTGACCACGCGAAAGAGCTATCTTCTCAATTTCGCGTCCCATCTTTCCATAACCTACGAGAGCTATTTTCATCTTGTTTTTGTATTCTTCTTTGATTAAAAACATGCCGAACAACCTGTCACATCAAGTTGCCAGCGGCAAAATTAACGCTTTGTCCGCAATTCTGGCTTATCGTGTTTGTTAAATAAGCATTAATCAGTGGATAAGCTACCAACTGATGCAGGCTACGCAAATAAGTGAAAACACGACAAGTGCGATTAGAACGATGTTCGCTATTTTTTTCATTTGATGTATTATGTATAAAAGCTATTGGCTAATAGCTATAAGAAGCTAATTTTCACACCGCGAAGTAAGCCTCCAACTCTTTCAATGTATCTTCATCCGTTGTCAGGTCTTTCACCACGTTTCCCTTTTCGAGAATAACGATCCGCTGGCACACCTCGATGATGTGGTTGAGGTCGTGGCTCGAAATGAGCATGGTCATGCCAGTTTTTTCCTGTATGTCCGACAAGAATCGTTTCAGCCGGATTTGGGAACTGGGGTCAAGGGCTGTGAACGGTTCGTCGAGGATCAAAATCCGTGGTTCGCAGAGTAATGCCGCTGCAATGCCGATCTTCTTTTGATTTCCTTTCGAATATTCCCGGATGAGTTTTTTCTTTCCCAAAATTTCGTCGTTGAAAATATCTTTCATGGTTTCCAGGAAGGCGTCGATGTCACCTTGGCTCTTGTTGTAGAGTTTGGCAACAAACGAGAAATATTCCTCGGGAGTGAAGAAGTCGATCAGGAAGCTTTCGTCGAGGAAAGAGGCTGTGTATTGCTTCCACTCGTCGCGCCGCTTAACCGGCTGGCCATCGGAAAGGATCTCCCCGCTGTTTGCCTCGATCAGATCGAGTATCAGGCGGAAAAAAGTGGTCTTTCCTGCGCCGTTGTTTCCCACCAGTCCGAAACTCTCGCCGGAAGCGATGGTGAGTTTGGGGATGTTCACGACTGCTGCGCCGCCGTAAATCTTCTGTAAATTTGAAACTTGTATCATGGGGTGTATATTCGTTGATTCTTAAATCTGTTAATTATCACATTGCCTTACTCGCTTTGCCGGAAGCCGTCGGCCAAGATGTATTTCCGGTTTTGGAACTGTTTCACGCACACGCTGATGAGCGGGCGGCTGAAGATAAGTCCCGCAATGCCCAAAGCGGATAACACCGAAAGCGCCACCTTGTATCCGAAAAAGGCGGACAGCAGCCACATCAAGAGAATGGGGAGGAGGAGCATCGGGATCTGCACCAAGAAATTTTTGAGGGTGACTCCCTGGTAATTCATGGCCGAACTTTTGCTGAGGTCGATCCGCTTGGTGTTGTAGGTGGAGAAAAACAGCAGCACAAAGATGTTCACCCCGATATTGAACAGGAATGCCGCAATGTGCATGAACATGATCTTCCATCCAAAGAAAAAATAAGGCGTGGTCAGCACAAAGCTGGCTATGGCAAAAGCCGCCAGCAACTTGTAGTTGGCCTGAACGTAGGATTTTGCGGTCACATTTTTGGTCATCAGTCCGTCAAAATGGGAACTATCCCAGCTCACCACCCATTGTCCAAACATCAGCATAGCCAATCCGGTGATAAAAATGGCAACAAAAAATAGCATTCCGTTTTGCTCCTGGTACATCTTTTGGGGATAGAAAATGAGTCCGTAGAGCAAGAAGAGGCCGGTCATGTAGAGGATGGACTTCGTCCGCTTGTGCCGCAAGATCAGCTTCAGCTCCATCGCCATCAATTCCCCTTCAATCCCAAAACGGTTCAGGAAAGCGAAGTCGGTCATGATGGCTTTGCTTTTGCGGGCAAATTTGTTGAAGGTCTCGG
>MKRS01000733.1 GCA_001897035.1 Bacteroidales bacterium 45-6 | reverse complement strand
TCTTGAGCGCTGATACGCTGGATAGTCTGAGTCGTTCCGAAATGATCCTTTTCGCAAGGATGGCCATGGCAGGCCAGTTTTGCAAAAACTCGAGACATAGCATATGAAGGTGACTCACCAAGTGTTTGAATGCTCATGATGGCTAAACGCTTTAAATGCTCCAATCTTTCAGGGGCAAAAGAGGGGCAAGAAAGGATTTCTTCTAAAAGGTTCAAGGCGTGGTCCAAGTGAGCTTTGGGCACAGTAACCAAAAGGCGTGTAGCATGAAGCTCAGGACTAATAGAGATTGTAATGCCATTTTCGCGCATAAAATCCCTTAGCTTTTGAGCGGAGTAGTTGCGGGTTCCTTCGAATAACATCTCATTATGAAGAGCCACCACACTCTCAAGGCCATTGGGTTCAATATTCGTGCCTCGCGGAAAGATTAAGCAGAAACCAATAATTTGAGCACCCTGTTGGTGAAGTGCCCAAACCTTGGTTTTTCCGATAGTAGATTCTTGTATCGAAAGCCCATGTGCGAGGTCAGGTGTGAGCCAGCTAAAAAGGAGACCTAAGAGGATGATCGCTATTCTCATTGAGCTTCCATTTGGTGGTGCATGACATGCCCACTATCTTGAGGTGGGTTTAAGTGCCCTAAAGAAGGATCAGCATTGTTTGATGGTAAAATTAAAGTTGTGATTGGAAAAGGTTTTGTGAGCCAGGTTTGCGCTTCTTTTTGTAAATCTGAGGGGCGAATAGTCGCTAAGGTTTCTGGCGTATCTTCGAATAGTTGTAGCAAAAAACCAGTTGATAAGTGAATAGCAAGGGCAGCTGCTGTGCCGTGAATGTTATCATGCGCATATGAAAGGCTGCTTATGACAGTCTTTTTTAAACGCTCTGTCTGTTGATCATTAAGTTCAACTTTTGCCTGAGCAAGGAACGCTTCTAAAGTTTGTTGAAGTTTAGCTTCCATAGCTTCGATGGTAATACCTGGTGCCAGTGCTATAGATATTTCCGCTGTTACATGATCACGAAATGAAGATGAGATGCCTACATTCACGCTTT
>MKRS01000732.1 GCA_001897035.1 Bacteroidales bacterium 45-6 | reverse complement strand
TCGCCCAAATGGTCGGTCTCGTAGAAATAATAGACCCCGCCCTTGATGTAGCCACCATCCACGAATATCCGATCCAACACATTGTTTTCAAAGAGCTTGTCATCTACGTAGTCGGTGGTCTGGGTGACATCCATCGCCGAGGTGTTCACTGCCGAGCCTATCACGGGCGAGGCGTTGTAAGTCGAGTTGTACTTCTTCACCACCCGCAGCTTCACGCCGTTCGCAGAATAGCTGTACGCATTTCGCGCCTCGGCCAAGGGGCTGAGGATATCCACCTGCTGTGGCAAATTTAGCAAATTGTACGAGATATTCGATATCCCCTTGTTCTTGCCAGCCACACGAAAGGATTCGTGCGGCAGCGAGGGGCAACAGCCACTTCCAGCTATGCCGAACGCTTCCCCAATAGCCTACGCTCATCTGAGTCATAAATCTATAGATAGATCTAACATATTGTTCTTATTTATTCTTTGGCAAATATTGATCTCTTCGCATCTAACATATAAAGGGTTATTGCAGAAATGACCATTAGGACATTGTATTACACCTTGCGTTCCTTTATTTTCCCATATTTCACTACAATGAGGACATATAAGCCAATTTTTTTCAATTATTTCAGCAACAAGAAAAGTCTCGTTTGGAAATTCAAAATCAAGAAGTATCTTATAATTTTTAAAAAGATCAATTGTTTGATGGTCTCCATCGATAAGATGCTCAAAAAAATATTCATCAGTAACAGCCTCTTTAAAACTAACAAGCCCCTTTTTTGTGCCATTGGATAATAAATCTTTATTATACCAATATTTTGAAATTCTTTTATCTGTAATTTTAAAAAAATCTATAGAATAAAACATTGGATAGTATGTGTCACAATCATCAACCAACATATAATTAATTTTACTAGAATCAAGAAAGTCAATTCCTAAAACGGTGTATTCTTTATTGTTCGTTAGATGCAACGGCTTTATTGTATCCGAGTTCAAACTAGACTCTTTAAATATTATATTATCTTCTGAAAAAACAACTTTCATTTTTTTTATTTATTTCCTCTACTATTTTTATTAGTATCATCTTTAATTTTATAATTTGAACCTTCTCCAGTTGCACGATTCTTATCGTAATGAACTTCAGTAGAAGTGCCATCTCCATGATCATGATTATGTCTCATTTTGTCATGAGTTCCAGTTTTTTCATCGTACTTCTTGTCTTTTAGCTTACCTTTCATAAAAGATTCACCAGCACCCCCTTGTGCCTCCTCTAAAGTCAATTGCTCTTCTAAGTCTTTTGGCTCGGTTCTTGCTCCAGTTTTCCCATCTTTAGCAGTTTTTTCTGTAGCTTCTTTTTTCTCGTTTGCTTGTGATACATTTTGCTTATTCTTCCCAGTAGTAGCCCTCTCTAGGGTTACTGCTTGCTGGGCAATACCCGCTGCAACAGCTGTTTTGATGAAATTTCCTACTTTCTTAACAAGATCTACCATCGCCTGCCCCGTTTTAGAATCAGCAGGCCAGTAGGGAACGGCTGGAATCCCAATTCCAGGAATTGCAAAATCTTGTTGCCCGTCCGGATCCACCCGATTCACGGGGTTGTCGCTGCAATACACATACGGCGAAATCCATGGTTTCTTTTCGGTCTTGGAATCAGGTGTCCAGAAATTTATATAATTCAAGTCGTACGGCCTTGCCTCAAAATCGTACAAGTTCAGCCCGCCCATCACGTCCAGCTCCTTGCCGGAGAACTTGCGCTTGTTGTCGCTGCCCGAGGCTGAGTTGGTGAGCTGGTTGTGAGCCATCTGCATGCCATACGGATAGTAATCGTTGCGCTCAACCACCGTGCCCGACTGGTTTATCACGGTGCGGTTATCGCCCAAGTGGTCGGTTTCATAGAAGTAATAGATGCCGTTCTATGAGAAGTAGACAAAGCCTATGGCTTCATCCATTGCACCTTGTTATCTTCTATAGTATACTTCAAATATAATTTTTTCTCAGATGAAGAACTAATTAGCCTGAATTCCACACCATTTTGATTACTATCGAACAAAAGGTCGATGCAAATCACTCCTAAAATATATTGTTCCTCATAAAGCCGTTGCCTAATTTGATACTCAAGCAAATCAATCAAATATTCCGAGGATGGAAATTCTTCTTGAATATCGGGATCTATTGGTCTTGCAATCATTTTATTAGTAAGAATCATCGCAAAAGGATAAAAACTGTCGTCCTCCAAAAGGAAAGCCTCCAAATAGGGGTATGATTCTTCAATTATAAACTTCTCTTTACTGCTAATTTCCATCAGGCTATTATATTTTGTTTTGTATTTTCCATATTGGCTGCCAATCACTCTTCACTGGTTCAGTCCCTGGCTTGTTCATATCTCGAACAACAGGTTTCATTACTTTTGTATTATCTTGAGCAGCTACAGGTGCAGAACTATAAGTTGATATTTCAAAAGAGCTATTCTTTAAAGGTTTGGATAATGTGGCATCTTTATTTATATGTAAAATTGGATTTTTGCCGTTTTCATTCGATATTTTTTCTTGTAATCTTAGTTGCTTTGTAAGACTTTGTTTTTGAACATTTTTAACTTCATAAGTTTGCCCATTTTTTAAAGCGTCAGGAATTGTTGTACCTTCTTTATTCGTTTTTGGATCAATCCGGGTTATCGATTCTGTATTTTTCTCTAATCCCAATTTTTGCAACTGTTCAGTTTCAACCCTTCTACCACTATTTAATCGTGCAGTATTAATTATCTTATCAGAAGAACTTAACATTGCCACTCTACCAAGTGGCAAAAAAGGATTATTACTCCCCAAAAGAAACGGAGAAATTCCAAATTGACGCCCATCAGGATCCACCCTGCTGAGTGGATTCCCTCCACAATACGCATACGGACTTATATCATAGTACTTCTCACTCATTGGATCTACCGTAGTAAACCTCCCCAGAGTTGGATCCTGCATCCTCGCCTGCGAGTCATACAAATTCAGCCCGCCCATCACGTCCAGCTCCTTATTGCCGAACTTGCGCTTGTTGTCGCTGCCCGAGGCCGAGTTGGTGAGCTGGTTGTGTGCCATCTGCATCCCAAAAGGATAATAGTCGTTGCGCTCGACGACCGTACCCGACTGGTTGATCACCGTGCGGTTGTCACCCAAATGGTCGGTCTCGTAGAAATAATAGACTCCACCCTTGATATATCCGCCATCGACGAATATCCGATCCAGCACATTGTTTTCAAAGATCTTGCTACCCACGTAGTCGGTGGTTTTCGTCACATCCATCAAGGAGACATTTACCGCTGAGCCGATAATGGGCGAGGCGTTGTAAGTCGAGTTGTACTTCTTCACCACCCGCAGCTTCACGCCGTCCGCCGAATAGCTGTACGCATTCCGTGCCTCCGCCAAGGGGCTGAGGATGTCCACCTGCTGTGGCAAATTTAGCAAATTGTACGAGATATTCGATATGCCCTTGTTCAAATCTTTTGTCATCGCCCCGTTGGCTAAACCTCAAGGCCAGAGCATTGATTTTAGCTGCGACGCAGCTGGAAGCTACGCCGAACGGGTTTTATTGTCTTTTCATTGGTTTTATTAGATAAACAAAGTATCCAAACGCCACATAAAATGTTATAATTACAAAAAACATAAAGTATGATTCAATACGAAAGTTATCATAGTCTTGAATAATTCCAGATATAATAGAATATAGAAGCCAAACAAGATAAAAAAAATAAAAAAAATAAAATAATAACCAACCTAACAAATTATTAAACACAACTTGATATAACAAAATAATTGATGGAATTATCCAAAAATAAAGATACGGAATACCAATAGAACTATTAGCCTTCAAAGAATCAAAATTTTTAAGTGAAATGATATTTACCAATAGGAACATTATCAAATAGAATATTCGTTGAAACGACTTATTATTTATATACTTTGTCATTTTATTCATATTTAAAACCTTTTAAAATTCCAACGTCTAATGTCAATATTCTTGACTTGACTATAATTAGTAATCATATTACCTGTTGTATAATTCTTATAAAAATTACCAGCTGGCATATAAATTGCTTGCTCAATATGCTGCCCTGTATAAAACATTGAATTAGGGTTTCCCGCACCAAATACACTACTTGCACCAGGTACAATATTCATAGCACCCGAATTACCTTGTGCAATTCCCATAACGCCTATAGAATTCCGGGGACTCAGAATAACCTGAGTGTGATGTGCAACATTATTTTCATTACGATTCAGAATTATATCACCAGATGTGGCATTATTTACACCAATCCCTGATGTATTATTGGTGTTTTGTAAATCTCTCGCTCCAGTAGTAGTAAGGATATCATTTTTAAATGTTGCCATATCAGTATAATCATCTGACCTTGCATCAAAAGTGCCTGAACCATTAACAATAGTAACAGGTAATCCATTTTGACTTGAATAATCAATTAATAATGATAAAGCTAAATCTTCACATGTAAATTCTTTACCATCCTTAATATATTGCTGAACTTGAGATGATATATAATTTTGATAACCTTGTATATACTCTTTGTTCCATTGATTTGTTATAGTCCAAGCACTATCTCCATTTATGTCAATATTCAATATTGGATCGTTAAGGGCATAATGGTATGGGGAATAGGAAGGGTATTTTTCAGCAAACCTATCAATTGTCGTAAACCTCCCCAGCGTCGGGTCATGACTGCGTGCGGAAAAGTCGTACAGGTTCAACCCGTGCATCACGTCCAGCTCCTTATTGCCAAACTTGCGCTTGTTGTCGCTGCCGGAGGCTTGGTTCAACAGCTGGTTGTGCGCCATCTGCATTCCGAAAGGATAATAGTCGTTGCGCTCAACGACCGTCCCCGACTGGTTTATCACCGTGCGGTTGTCGCCCAAGTGGTCTGTCTCGTAGAAGTAATAGACCCCGCCCTTGATGTAGCCGCCATCGACGAAAATCCGGTCCAGCGTGCCGTTTTCAAAGACCTTGTTGCCCACATAGTCGGTAGTTTTGGTGACATTCATCGAAGACAGGTTCACTGCCGAGCCAATTATGGGCGAGGCATTGT
>MKRS01000731.1 GCA_001897035.1 Bacteroidales bacterium 45-6 | reverse complement strand
GTCGTGGCGAAGGGCAGGGAAATAAGGATGTCGGGTCAGGTGCCGGGTTTCGTCGGGCGACGAGACCTGGCGATGGTGGAGAAGTGGGGGGATCAGTGGAAGTATCCGGAGAATTTCAATCCTGACGGAACGAGGAAGGCGCACGCCGCGCAGGTGTTGTATGGCGCGGCGATCGATCGTCGTGGGACGTTTTTCGAGTCGCGCGTCCGCGTGCGCACCGATGGCGTCGTCAGCGCGGCGGACGGGGCGTTGCGGATCACGGCGGCCAGTGAAGTCGTTCTCGTTCTTGGAGCGGCGAGCAGTTTCAACGGCGTGAGTCGCAGCCCGAGCCGCGAGGGCCGCGATCCGGCGAAGTTGAGCGAGGCGACCTTGGCGAGGAGCGAGGGAGCATCGTTCGAGGCGATGCAGGAGCGTCACGTGGCGGATCATCGGGCGTTGTTCGATCGCGTGGAGTTGGATCTGGCGGGCGAGCCGTCGAAGACGCATTTGCCCACCGACGTCCGGATCGCGTCGTTTCGCGAGTCGGGCGATCCCGCGTTGGCGGCGCTCCTGTTTCAATTTGGACGTTATCTGATGATTGCCGGATCGCGCGAAGGCACGCAGCCGCTGAATTTGCAGGGAAAGTGGAACGACCAGGTGATTCCCCCTTGGTCGTCCGGCTACACGCTCAACATCAATGCGCAGATGAATTACTGGCCGGCGGAGACGACGAATCTGGCGGAGCTGCACCAGCCGCTGTTTCAGATGATGCGGGAGCTGGCGGTCAACGGCGCCGTCACGGCCAGATCCATGTATGGTCGTCGCGGATGGGTGGTGCATCACAACACGACCTTGTGGCGGGACACCTTTCCGATCGACGGCTGGGCGCACACGTCGATCTGGAACATGGCGGCGGGCTGGTTGTGCAGTCATCTGTGGGAGCACTGGCTGTTCAGCGGTGACGAGGCGTTTCTGCGGAATGAAGCCTATCCGCTGATGAAAGGTGCGGCGGAGTTTGTGTCGGACTGGTTGGTGGAGGCGGCGGATGGGACCTTGGTCACGCCGGTCA
>MKRS01000730.1 GCA_001897035.1 Bacteroidales bacterium 45-6 | reverse complement strand
AGCATCCCTGAGCCAGACTCCAAAGTTAGACCTCCTTGGCTGAGCTTCGCTCCCGGCGAGAATGCGTAGAGCACACTGCCCTAGAAGCTTTCCTTACTGCACCCTTGTGCAAGCACAGTTTTATGTACAGTTACCAAATCAACTCCAATGCCTATCCCTAACATGTTTTAAATATTAATTTTATACTCAAATAGCTTATAATAATATTTGCTGATTTTCTTCTTTCTTAATCAAATTGGACTTCCCACTTTTCATTTTGATATGCATTAAAGCACATTTCAATCTGTTCCATGTTATTTTTCTCTTCTGCCAATGAAGGAATCTCATCTAATCCCCAGAATTTGCTTTCTACAGTTTCAATATTGGGGCTAAAGCAACCGCCTATTATTTCACAAAAAACAAATGCTTTGCAAATTCCATATGCATAAACAGGTTTATTATGCTTATTTCTATCTTGTAAAGCTATTAACCTTACAGCTTTAACATCTAAACCAGCTTCTTCTTTTACTTCCTTTATAATATTTGATTTTATAGATTGATTCACGTCTACCCAGCCACCTGGCAAAGACCATTTTCCGTTACTTTCTTTAACCAATAATATTTTTCTGTTGTCAAATATTGCAGCCCTTGTATCTAGTTTAGGTGTTTGAAAACCAGTTTCATTACAAAATAAGTCCTTCGCTTTTTTTAACGGTATCTCGATCTGGTAGCTAATCATTTCGGCAGATATTTCCCTGATTCTTTCAAAGCGTTCTATATCAAAAGCATCTTTGGAATAAGTTAATCCTACCTGAGCTAAAAACTGCAATTCTTTTGCCCATTCTAGCCAACGTTCATTGTGTTCCATATTTTTTTCTCCTTTACAACTAATATAAAGAATCTTTGCTTCACATTTTTCTATGACCGCGATAATCATTGGTGTAAATTTTTCATCTGGGTATCCTGATCCTTTTCAATGTTATTCGTTCTTATGGTATTATTCGCATTCGTGAAATAAAAGAATGAAGCAGTAAGAATCATTATGACTGATAGAATTAAATCCTAGTAATAA
>MKRS01000729.1 GCA_001897035.1 Bacteroidales bacterium 45-6 | reverse complement strand
TGCCCATCAGGATGCTGAGCTCGCGATTGCCGTAGCCCAACAGCCGGCGGGTGAGCAGCAGATTCGCGTGCGGCACCAGCTCCGAAGCCATCCGGCGGACGAACGTGCCCTCGAACGTTTCGCCCGTCGTCGCCGCCGACGGGTTCACCGCCGAGAGCGCCGCGAGATTCAGACTCTTCAACAGGAAAACCGCCCGACCATACGGCCCCGGGACGAAGACGTCGCTCTTCAGCGTGGTCGTCGGCGCGGAGGTCACACCGCAGGCGTTGGTCACCGTATACGGAATATCGTGCAGTTGAATCTGCAGCTGAACCAGCGAGGAAACGTAGGCGAGGTAGTCGGCAGTCGACGCAAAATCGCTCAACCCGAGCGACGACTGCGACGAGAGAATCCGCGATGCGTCATAGCGATAAAGCTGGAGCGCGCGCAGCGACACGTTGCCCAACTCGGAAAGGTTGGTCGGTGGGCTGGAGGTCGGATTGCCGCGACCGACCTTGCCGGAGTTATTCTTGGCGGTGATCACATCCCAGACCGTCGCTTTGGCGAAGGGCGTAGCGAAATCGGGATTCGCGGGCGGGGTCCAGGCGAAGGTCAACGGGGCGGTCGCGAGAACGCAGAGCAAAGCTGCGGCGAGGTGGCGGATCGGCCACCGGGGGTTTTGGTTTTTCATGGGGGATCCTGCGACGGAGTGGGAACTTCAGGGAAAGCCGACGCCCCAAACCTACGGCGGCCTCCTCGCTTGGCAGAAGCACCCAGACCGGGCCAAATCGCGCAGAAACCTTTTCGAAACCAACTGCGGCCCCGGGAAGATTACGGATAATACAGCGGGCCCGTCTCGTCGGCTTCCACATACGGCGGCAGCCAATAACTCGTGACACGTTTCGGCTGACGCGCCGTGTCCCGCGGCCACCAATTTCGCCAGGAAGAGGGATCGGTATCGCAGCTGACACTCCGCGGGCCTTCTCCGTAACCATTGACCGAACTCACCGCATATTCCCAAATTTCGACAGTGGTCGCGCGGTCGTCTCGATCGTTCGGCAACCGATCCGGCGG
>MKRS01000728.1 GCA_001897035.1 Bacteroidales bacterium 45-6 | reverse complement strand
CGACCATTCCCGGAAGGGAAACCTGGTAGAATATGGATTCCGCTTGCCGGCAGCAATCGACAACCGCCCGCTTAAGTTCGAAGAATTTGAATCGCTCACACCGCAAACCATCTACGTGAGCGCCACGCCTGCCGATTATGAATTAGTGAAATCGGAAGGAGTGGTGGTGGAGCAATTGATCCGCCCAACCGGCTTGCTCGACCCTCCGATTGATGTCCGCCCAAGCCTGAATCAGATTGATGACCTGATGGAAGAAATAGAGCAACGGGTGGAAGTGGACGAACGTGTCCTCGTGACAACGCTCACAAAGCGGATGGCAGAAGAACTTACCACATACCTTGCCAACAACGGCGTGCGATGCAACTACATCCACTCCGATGTGGACACCCTCGACCGGGTACAGATCATGGACGACTTGCGGAACGGGTTGTTTGACGTACTTATTGGCGTGAACTTACTTCGTGAAGGATTGGATTTTCCCGAAGTGTCGCTGGTTGCCATCCTTGATGCAGACAAAGAAGGTTTCCTTCGTTCCCACCGCTCGCTGACCCAAACCGTGGGGCGCGCCGCCCGCAATGTGCACGGAAAGGTGATTTTCTATGCCGACAGAATCACGGCCAGCATGCAGCAAACCATCGATGAGACCAACCGGCGCCGTGAAATCCAGATGAAATACAACGAAGAACACGGCATCACGCCTTATCAAATTGCAAAGAATAAGAATTCGGCGTTGATGAACCGCCAGCAAGGCGAGCCGGCACCTTACCTCGAACCGGATTCATTCTCCATCGCATCGGATGTCAACACCGAATACAAGAGCCGCAAGGACATTGAAAAAGCAGTGGCTTCCATGAAGAAAAGAATGGCGGATGCAGCCAAGAAACTGGAATTCTTAGAGGCGGCACAATATCGCGACGAATTGATAAAATTGGAGGCAAAGCTCAGCGAGTATAAAAACTGAAATAGTCAGGTTGCAGTTGTCCACCTTGTTGCTTATTATTTTCTATTTCGATACTCGAGAGGGGTTAACTTTTCGTATTTCTTAAAAAACTTTCCAAAGCTTGAAGAATCAGGGAAATTGAAATGATTTGCAATCTCTGCAACGTGCATGTTCGTGGAGCGGAGCAACGATTTCGTTTCGAACAAAATGAGTTGGAAGATCCAGTCTTGCACTGAACTTCCTGTTTCTTCCTTTATAATTTTTGACAAATATTTCGGGGTGATATTTAATTTGTCGGCATAGAATCCAGTTTGTCTATGCTGTTTGTATTGCTTGAAAAGCAAATCGATAAACCTGGTCAAATACGAGTCCTGCAGCGATTCGTTTATGACAAGGGTATATTTGTCGTAAATCACCGAAAAATCATAAACGGCAATCAGGAGGCTATGCTGAATCACCTCCTGCCTGTAAGGGTGATTCTGGTCGAGGTATCTATTTCTCAAACGATTATATATATCAATGATGGTTGTGAATTCTTCCTCATTCATTTGTATATAAGGAATGTTTTTGATGTCGTACATAATATGCCCGAAGCTGATGCCTTTGATATAGCCGGGTGAAAATGAAATATACTTTGCCACGAAGTCTTCGCTGTAGTCACCTTCTTCACACAGAAACATCGACCCGGGCGCAAGGATGACGAATCCCCCCCGGGAAAGGGTGTACGTTTCGAAATTGATCCGGATCACAGCTTTTCCCTTCACGCACATCGCACAAATCACCGAACCGACAATCACCGGATGACCCACGATGTCCAAGTCGTCAGTGTTCGTGTCTGAAACGATGAAATTCGGATTGGAACAATTGTTTCCGTCTGCGTCCTTTACGACGGAAAGATCCAGTATGGTAGCACTTGTTGTATCTAAGTCCCTTGATTTTCGGCTGGCCATATCGAGAACATAATTTTTTGTAATTCGACTTTCTGACTATAATCTGCGCAAAGATAGCCTTTTCATTGCTTCGTTTAATCCTGATTTTTGCATAAAACAAAATTAAGCACCAAGTTTATGAAAAAAACTCTCGTATTTGTATTCATTTCAGCCATATTAGCAGGTTGCACGGGTTCGAAAGAGAAAACATCCGAAGCTTTCACAGCCGTTAAAACGATCACGATTGATGCGGGCAGTTACCGCACCAACAACAACTATTTGACCACTATTGAACCAGAGTTGGAGGCCGCACTCAGCTTCCAGGTAGCGGGAAATGTAGAGTCGGTATTTGTCTCGGAAGGCCAACCCGTGAAAAAGGGAATGTTGCTGGCACGGCTTTCGGCGGGACATCTCGGCAATGCGTATGCTTCGGCAAAAGCCGAATACGATCAGGCTAAAGATGCCTACGGCAGGATGGAAAAGCTCTACAAAAGCAATAGCCTTCCTGAAGCAAAATACATCGAAGTGCAATCGAAATGGAAGCAGGCTGAGGCGCAGCTTGAGTCGGCCCGCAAGGATGTGGCGGATTGCAACCTTTATGCTCCCTTTGAGGGGGTTGTGGACAAGAAAATGATCGAGGTCGGGGTAAATGTCGGTCAAGGCGTCCCAGTGATAAACCTGATAAAAATAAGCTCGGTTAAAGCCAAAATGTCCATTCCCGAGAAAGATATTTCGCAGGTAAAAGTAGGGCAGGAGGTTGAAATTGAAATTCCTGTATTGAACAAGGTGTATCGGGCCAAAATTACAGAGAAAAACCTTGCCTCAAACTCCATTTCGCAGACTTACGACGTGAAAGTGAAACTCCCGAACATCGGTAGCGAGCTCCTATCCGGGATGGTAGGCAATGCCCGGATACAAGGTGGTTTTTCCAAAAGCTACATCACATTGCCCCCCGCGGCTATCCAGTTGCTTCCAGGCGACGAGAAGTTTGTTTGGGTTGTGGATAGTCATCACAAAGTGCGGCAGGCACCGATAGAAACAATCTCTCAGAACACCGAGGGCATTCAGGTTTCTTCGGGTCTGAAACTTGGCGATAAAGTGGTGGTGGAAGGTTTTCAGAAGTTGAGTGCAGGAATGGCCGTGAGGGAACTATAAAAAATATGAATATGACAGGCAAGAACAAAGACCAATACAGAATTGTGGACTGGGCTATGAGGAATTACAAGATCGTATTACTTCTTTCCACCCTATTTATCCTCATCGGCATATATAGCCTGATGAATATGCCTAAGCAGGAATACCCTACGATCACCGTCAGGCAAGCATTGGTGGTGGGGGGATATCCCGGCGCAACACCCAAACAAGTGGAAGAACGGCTCACCAAGCCTTTGGAGGAGTATCTCTTCCGATATAAGGAGGTAAAGAAAAACAATACTTATTCTTATTCGAAGAATGGGGTGGCCTACGTTTACGTGGAGTTGGAAGACAACGTGAAGAACAAGGACGAAGTGTGGTCGAAAATCAAACATGGGCTGCTGGCTTTGAAGCAAACGCTTTCACCTGAAGTGCAGGCAATCATCGTGAATGATGATTTCGGGGATACTTCTACCTTGCTGCTCACCATCAGCTCGAAAACGAAAACTTACCGTCAGCTTGAGCAATACGTCGATAAGCTGGAAAACAAGCTGAGAAGCGTGCAGTCGGTTTCCAAAATTGAAAAGTATGGCACGCAGAAGGAGCAGATAACCGTTTTGCTCGACAAGCAGAAACTGGCTTCCTACAACATTCCGGTGTCCGCCCTTGCCTTAGGTATTTTTACGGATGGAATGGTTGACTATGCAGGCGAAATAGAGCGGGCAAAAGGGGTAGTGCCCATCCACCTGAGGAATAGTATTGAAACGGTTCCCGATTTGCAGGAAAAAATTATTTACACCGATCCGAAAGGAGATTTTATCCGCCTCAAGGACATTGCCGAAGTGAAAAAAGAATATCCGAAATCGGAGGGATTCATTGCGCACGACGGGGTGAAAACCCTTGTCCTTTCGGTGGGGATGCTCGAAGGAAAAGACATCGTGCGTTTCGGGAAGGAGGTGAAGTCGGTCATCGACAAATACAAGGCCGGGCTTCCGGGCGATGTGCAATTAGCTACCGTCGTTGACCAGCCACAAGTGGTGGGCGATTCGGTTTCCTCCTTCTTGATGGAGATGCTCATTGCGATCTGTTCCGTTATTGCGGTCACCATCCTTCTGCTTCCATTCCGCGTGGCGGGCGTGGCTGCTATTTCGATTCCGATCACCATATTCATTTCGCTCACCATTTTGTTCTTTCTCGGGTTCGAGTTGAATATTGTCAATTTCGCTGCGCTGATTGTGGTGCTTGGGCTGATTGTGGATGATTGCATTGTCATAGTTGATGGTTACATCGATTATATCGACGAAGGATACAGCCGCTGGCATGCTTCCGTTATGAGTGCTAAGGAATATTTCAAGTCGCTGATAACGGCCACCTTGGCAATCAGCATTACGTTCTTTCCCTTTCTCTTCACGTTCAAGGGGACATTGCTCGATTTCATCGTTTCTTTTCCGTGGACAATGAGCATCACCCTTTTTGTTTCGTTGGGCGTGGCGATCGTGATTATACCCGTTATTCAATATTTTCTCATTAAAAAAGGTTTGTATGAAAAAGGAATTGTTAAAAAGAGAACCTTTCTGGACAAGGTTCAAGAGAGGTACAATCGACTCCTTCCTATCGTATTTAAGCACCCTAAGATTGTATTTGCGGTGGTTGTGTTGTCTTTTGTTTTAGCTTCATGGATGACCCGTTACGTGGAGGTGCGCATGATGCCGCTTGCCGAGCGCAATCTCTTTGCCGTTGAGATTTATTTGCCGAAAGGGGCTTCGATAGATCAAACCCGTAGCGTTTCCGACAGTTTGCAGAAGATCTTGAAAAAGGACAAAAGGATCGTTTCCTTCACGTCGTTTGTCGGAACAGACTCCCCTCGTTTTCATACCCTCTACACCCCCAAGGTGCCTGATAAATCCTATGCCCAAGTGATTGTGAACACAAGTTCTAACGAGGCAACGAACGAGGTGATGGCCGAGTATGCAGACAAATACATCGACTATTTTCCCAATGCGAACGTCTATTTCAAGCAGTTGGACAACGAAAGCGTGGAGGTTCCCATCGAAATACGGCTTTCGCAAGCAGACGAAGCGGTGTTGAAGAAATATTCGCAGGAAATCAAAAAGGCTA
>MKRS01000727.1 GCA_001897035.1 Bacteroidales bacterium 45-6 | reverse complement strand
CCGGTTTTCCCATTTCAGGATAAGCCAGAAGACAAGCGCGGTGAACATCGACGAGAAGCCGTAAACTTCGGCTTCCACGGCTGAAAACCAAAAGGTATCCGAAAATGTATATATCAGAGCACCAACCAATCCGCTACCGATGATGGCAATCGTCTGCCCGAGCGTGATCTCTTGCGTCTCGTCCTGGTAAATCAATTTCTTTGCCAAGTGTGTGATAGTCCAAAACAAGAACAAGATCGTGGCCGCACTCAGCAGCGCAGACATGGAGTTTATCATCTTTGCAACATGCGAAGGATCTGATGCAAACAAACTGAAAAACTTGGCTGTCAGGTTGAAGAATGGCGCTCCTGGCGGATGGCCAACCTCCATCTTGTAGCTTGAAGTGATAAACTCGCCACAGTCCCAAAAGCTTGCTGTGGGTTCGATTGTCAACAAGTAGGTGATAGCTGCTATCACAAAGGCTACCCATCCAAAGATGTTGTTTAGCTGATTGTATCTTTTCATTAGGAACGGATGAATTTTGTTCTGTTTTCGGATATTGATGGTTTAAACGGTCTTTTTTCTAAAAAAAATAAACGCACAAAGATAGTTAAATTGATGAACCACACTGCAACATTATACTTCGTTTTTAGAATTTCAAAAAACTATTTTAATTAATTATGAGTATTTTAATCAGACTGCTCGTTTTCAGGACAAAGGTGTCGCCTGTTTAGGCAATATCCATATCTGGTGCGGGAGATTTCCCGGCATGTTTTTCCAATTTATTCCCATTCGATTGTTGCCGGTGGTTTCGACGATATGTCATACACCACGCGGTTCACGCCACGCACTTTGTTGATGATTTCGTTCGACACTTTGGCCAGGAACTCGTAAGGCAGGTGAGCCCAGTCGGCAGTCATGGCATCGGATGATATCACGGCACGCAACGCTACCGTATTTTCATAAGTCCGTTCGTCGCCCATCACGCCTACGGAGCGTACTGGAAGCAAGATGGTTCCCGCTTGCCACACTTTGTCGTAAAGGTCGTATTCGCGCAGCATGTTGATGTAGATGTCGTCGGCATTTTGCAACACTTCCACCTTTTCGGGGGTGATGTCGCCCAAGATGCGGATACCGAGACCAGGCCCTGGAAACGGATGGCGTTTGATCAAATGCGGCTGCATGCCCAATTCCAAGCCGACCCTTCTCACTTCGTCCTTGAACAGCAGGCGGAGAGGTTCCACCAACTTCAGGTTCATTTCCTTGGGAAGCCCGCCCACATTGTGGTGCGACTTGATGGTGGTTCCGGTGATGGAAAGCGACTCGATGATGTCGGGATAAATCGTTCCCTGGCCCAGCCACTTGATGTTCGTTAGTTTGTGGGCCTCTTCGTCAAACACCTCGATGAAACCTCGCCCGATGATTTTTCGTTTTGCTTCGGGATCGGTTACGCCGGCCAGTGCCGAGTAGAATTTTGCCTTCGCATCCACGCCGATCACGTTCAAGCCAAGATGCTCGTAATCTTTCAATACATTTTCAAACTCGTTCTTGCGGAGCAGCCCGTTGTCCACAAACACGCAGGTGAGGTTTTTCCCTATCGCCCTGTTCAACAAAACAGCCGTCACCGATGAATCCACGCCTCCCGAAAGAGCCAGAATCACCTTGTCGTCGCCCAGTTTCGCCTTCAATTCAGCCACCGTGGTTTCGATGAACGAAGCAGGCGTCCAGTCTCTTTTGCATCCGCACAAATCGAGGAAGTTGCTCAGAAGCGTCACTCCATCCAAGGTGTGGAACACTTCGGGGTGGTATTGGACTGCCCAGGTGGGTTCTCCTTCAATTTTATATCCGGCAGCGGCCACATCTGTTGTGCTGGCAGTGATCTTGAAATTGGAAGGCAACTGGGTGATGGTGTCGCCGTGCGACATCCACACTTGCGTGCCTTGAGGTATGTTTTTGAAGATGGGTTCTTCTGTCTTGATGCTCGATAAATGGGCGCGCCCGTATTCCCGGGAATCCCCTTTCTCCACTTTTCCTCCTGATGAATAAGCAAGGTATTGCGCTCCATAGCAGATTCCCAACAACGGGTATTTTCCCCGGATAGCAGACAGATCGGGTTTGAAGGAATGGTCGTCGTTGACCGAGAACGGACTTCCCGAAAGGATTACCCCTTTCACGGTGGGGTCGTCGTAAGGAAATTTATTGTAGGGAACTATCTCGCAGTAAGTGCTTAACTCTCTGACTCTTCTCCCGATCAGCTGGGTGGTTTGGGAACCAAAATCGAGGATGATGATTTTTTCGTGCATATTCTCTCCTTTTTGAAAATTTGCACGCAAAGATAGCAATAAAAGACATATCGGACAACCTAATGGAGACCAGAATATTTTAAGGTTTTTGCGGCAATTTGCATGTTGCCTATCCACTTCGTCATGCAGAACATCCCGGCTCCGGCAAAAATGGATGAAAACAGTGGGGATGTTGCTTTACCGATGTGAAGTAGCTCTCAATGGGAAATGTTTTAGTTAATCAAATAAAATTTGGATCTTCTTTTAGTGAAAAAAGAAAGAAATAGCCGTATTCAACAATAAATAAATCAGATGCAGCGTTATTTGGTTAAATGTCCTCTGATATTTGAACTTTATTCTTACCTATTTAGTTTTATCTCTAACAAATTTCTTATTTTTATGGAAAGAAAGCGCATTCTGTTGTTATTGGTGTGTGTAATTGCTTACATGATGCCATCTTTTGGCCAAAATTGGCAACATTCGTGGGCGGACGCCTTGCAGATGGCTCAACGCGAACACAAAAACATTGTCCTGAACTTCTCAGGCTCCGACTGGTGCATTCCGTGCATGAGGATGCACAAGACCTTTTTCGATTCCGAAGCCTTTGTTAATTTTTCGAACGAGCACCTGGTGATTTACAATGCCGATTTTCCCCGCGAAAAAAAGCATCAGCTCGCTAAAGAACTTGTCAAGCAAAATGAAGAATTGGCAGACCAGTTTAACAAGGAGGGACATTTCCCGTTGACCATCTTGCTGGACAGTAGCGGCAAGGTGTTGAAAACGTGGACTGGCCTCTACAAAGGCACTGTGGACGAATTCATTGCGGAACTGAAATAAACTCATTCACCTCTTTTTTGCCAAATGGCTATTAAATCAGTACATAAACGGGCTTTGAAACTGATGGGGAATCACTTTGAGATTTCCGTGGTTGCGGCCGATGCCTATTGGGCCAAACAGCGAATCGAAGCCGGAGTGAAGGAAATTCGACGCATTGAAGCATTGCTGACTACTTTCAACGAAGAAAGCGAGACCAACCGCATCAACCAATATGCCGGAATAAGGCCGGTGGAGGTGAGCCCAGAAATTATCCAATTGATCGAGAGGTCAAAAAGAATTTCGGACGTCACACAAGGAGCTTTCGATATCAGTTATGGCTCAGTGGACAAAAGTTTGTGGAACTTCGACATGAACATGACTTCCCTTCCCGACAAAAAAACGGCGAAAAAGAGTGTCAAGCTCATCAATTACAAGAACATCGAGATAGATGCTGTCCGCTCCACCGTTTTTCTCAAAGAAAGAGGCATGAGGATAGGTTTTGGAGGGATTGGCAAAGGTTATGCGGCCGAAATGGCTAAGAATGTGATGAAACGGCTTGGCGTTGTCAGCGGCGTGGTGAACGCTTCCGGCGACCTCACAGCTTGGGGAAACCAGCCCAACGGCTTGCCTTGGACAATAGGGATTGCAAATCCGAATCTTTCGCACGAACTTTTTTCGTACATGAACATCACCGACATGGCCGTGGCCACCTCTGGGAATTACGAAAAATTTGTGATGATAGACGGGAAACGCTATTCGCACACCATTGATCCCAAAACTGGGCTTCCCGTGAGCGGAATCAAAAGCGTGACAATCATCTCCACCAATGCCGAAATAGCCGACGCAATGGCCACCCCGGTCACCATCATGGGTGTGAAGGCCGGCCTTCACATGATTAATCAGATCAAAAACATTGAAGCAATCATTATTGCGGACGACGACAAACTTTTCACTTCTAAAAACATCAACTTGATAGAGTAATTTGCAGTGAACTTACAACTAAAACAACTATTGAATAATGAAGAAAATTAAGGGCTTACTCGTAGCAACGATGATTGTTGCTTTCGCTGCGTCGTGCGTGCCGGTGAAGGAGTATCAGAAGTCGAGACTCAACGACTCGGAAATGGCGCTTGCCAACAGAAAAGTAGAGAAAGAAGAACTCAACTTTCAAGTAATCAAAGAAGGTGCCGCAGGCGCGAATTCCGGAAAATCGGGAGGCGGATGCGGGTGCAATTGATGGAAAACAATTTGTTGTAATAAAATTATCAAAATGAAAAAGCTATTTGTCTTGTTCTTCTTCTTGTACTGCCTCGCTTACAGCACTTTCGGGCAATTGATGAAAAAAGATTCCGCAGCATACGCTTCAAAGAGTTTGAAGTTGGACGAAGTGAATCTTGTGAGCTCTTACTATTCACACACGGGCAACCATTCCACTACCTTAGGAGGGATCGGCGATGAAAGCGTGAAAGAATTCAGCACAGGGATCGACTTGAAATTTGTCGGTTATTCAAATCCAAACTACATTCATTCGTTTACCGCCGGAATTGGCTTTGCCGCCCACACGGCCGCCTCGCAGGCGTGGGTGTCGGCCTCCGGGGCATCCCGAAAAAGCGGCACCCGCATCTATCCTTCTTTGGAATGGTCGATGCAGGATGTGAACAAGAAGGCGGAATATTCGGCCGGGCTGATGTATTCCAACGAATTCAACTACCAGTCGTTCACGCTGAACACCGGCTACACCAAAGGCAACCAGCATAACGGCGAATTTGGAATCAAGCTCACCGGCTCGTTCGACCAAGTGAAAATGCTCACAGCAGAAACGATGGACACGACCACGCTCCAGAATTATATAAAAAACGGACGGGCTATATCCTTCGACACGCCCACCTCTATCTTGCGGTCTGCAGCCAGCGGCGGAGGCGGAACAAGTGGCGGTGGAACAAGCGGCGGCAGCTCGGGTTCGTCATCCGAGGAAAAGGAGCATCTTCCCAGCAAGGCACGCACCACTTTGACGGCCGGTTTTTCCTACACCCAGATCATCAATCCACGGATGCAAGTGGCTTTTTTGGCCGACCTTACA
>MKRS01000726.1 GCA_001897035.1 Bacteroidales bacterium 45-6 | reverse complement strand
TGTTCGTCGCGAGAGAGATTATTGTAGATGCCAAACACTTGTTCTCCCAAGCGGATGATTTTCTCTGCTTTTTGTTCCTTTAGGATGCGCAACACCCCTGGAAGCACGATGGCTAATGTTTGTCCATGGTCCAATCCGTAGAAGGCTGTCAGCTCATGGCCTATGGCATGTGTGGCCCAGTCGCTGGGGATGCCGAGCCCGATCCATCCGTTCAATGCCCAAGTGGATGCCCACATCAGGTTGGCGCGGACGTCGTAGTTTTCGGGATTTTCAAGGGCTTTCGGCCCCTCTGTGATAAGCGTTTTGAGCACGCTTTCAGCAAAGTAATCCTGGATAAGTGCATTTGCTGGATAGGTGGCATATTGCTCTACAACATGTACGAATGTGTCCACAACGCCGTTTCCAATTTGTTTCACAGGCAATGAAAACGTGACGGAGGGGTCGAGGATCGAAAACTTCGGATAGACTTTTTCCGAAGCAAATGCCAACTTACTTTTGTCCGATGCTCTTGTAATCACCGCTCCCGTATTCATTTCTGATCCTGTGGCAGGCAATGTCAGCACTGTACCGAAAGGCAATGCTTCTTCCACTGGCGCTTGTTTTTCGAGGATTTCCCAAGAATCAGCTCCTTTGAAACAGGCTGCTGCCGAAATAAACTTTGTGGCATCGATGACAGATCCGCCGCCGACAGCCAGGATGAAATTGATGTTCTGCGACCGGATTATTTCCACGGCCTTCAAGCAGGTTTCATAATGCGGGTTGGGTTCAATACCCGAAAATTCGGCTACAAACACGTCGCTTAGGGCTTCTTTGACCTGGTCATAAACGCCGTTTGACTTGATGCTACCGCCTCCGTAGATAAGGAGGATGCGCGATTGGGCTGGGATCTCGTCCTTAAGGTTTGCGATTTGGCCTTTGCCGAATAGTATTTTTACCGGATTGCTGAATACAAAATTTTCCATTTCGAATTGTGTGTTCGTTACTTTTACATTTGTTCTCCTCAAAGATAGGGAATCTCTTGCGAGATGCTTTCTAAAAACGCTTTTGTCGTCAGAATTGTTTT
>MKRS01000725.1 GCA_001897035.1 Bacteroidales bacterium 45-6 | reverse complement strand
AAAAAGCGGATGTGAACTTCCAGCCTGTTGCCGACGAATGGTTTTCCCAGCTTTTGCAAGTCATTCAAAACCAAGGATTATCTGCTTCAGAAGCGGCTTTTCCACCCAAACAAGCAACCGTTTCGGAAGGAAAGAAAAACTACACCGGAACCATCAAGCACAAAGTGGTTCTGAACGACATTGGCTCCAACAAGGAGACTTTTCACATCGAGATAGCCTCGGACGAGGAGCTGGATTACGAGCCGGGCGATGTGGTCGGATTTTACCCGCAAAACAGCACTGCCGAAATGACGGAAATTGCCAGGTTGCTCGGAATCCCGTTGAATATTTCATCCTTGGAAGGGAAGAATATCAAAGGGCTGAGCAAAAAGTCGCTGCAACAACTGGCGGAGCTTTTCGAAGTTGAAATCACCGAAGAGCGCGCCGACCTGATGGATGTCTTAGAGAAATACCCGCAACGCAAAGCAGTGGAACTTTCCCTTTTGCTCGAACGATTGCACCCTGTGGCTCCTCGCCTCTACTCCATTTCCTCCGACAAGGAGGCGCATGATGGCGAACTGCATATAACGGTGACGTTGAACAAGTTTCACGCTCAAGAGAAGGCGAAAAAAGGTTTCTGTTCGTCGTTCCTCGAAGATTATCCGGCAGGCGAAAACATTTCATTCTATATTCAAAAGAACCCACACTTCAAGCTTCCGGCGGAAGATAGGGACGTAATTATGATTGGCCCGGGAACTGGGATCGCCCCTTTCCGCAGCTTTCTGGCACACCGCGACGTGACAGGTGCGGAAGGCCGCAACTGGCTTTTCTTCGGCGAGCAGCATTTTGTCTCCGACTTTTATTACCAGACGGAAATTCAGGCTTGGCTTTCCACGGGCGTACTGACCAAGCTGGAAACAGCCTTTTCGAGAGATCAAAAGCTGAAAATATATGTGCAGGACAGAATACGAGAGCGAGGAGACGAATTCGCTAAATGGCTGGCGGACGGTGCATACCTCTACGTCTGCGGGCAAAAAGAGCCGATGAGCCGCGATGTGGAAAACGCCATCATCGAGGTGCTGTCCGAGCAAAACGACTGGAACAAGGAGGAAGCTGCGGCTTTTCTCGAAACATTGGAAATAGAAGGAAGGTATTTGAAGGATGTTTATTAATAATCGGACCTCCCCCCTTCCCCCTCCAATAGAGGGGGAGATGGCTCACGCACGCATCTGCGATAAACGAATATAGGCGTAAGCAAGCTCCCTTCCTACTGGGGAGGGTTGGGGGGAGGTAAACTATTTTTTTCTTATGGAAAACAAAGACTTAAATCCCGTAGAACACATCAAGTTGCGCAGCAACGGATTGCGGGGAACCTTGAAAGAGAGTTTAAAAGACAATTATACAGGCAACGTGCGTCCGGACGACGAGGCGCTGGTGAAATTTCACGGAATGTATGTGCAGGACGACCGCGACCGCCGCGAAGAGCGTGCCTTGAAAAAATTGGACAAACTCTACTCGTTTATGATCCGCTTGCGCATTCCAGGCGGAGTCATCAGTGCCGACCAATGGCTCACCACGCACCGCATTTCGGAACAATTTGGCACCGGTACCATCAAAATCACCACCCGCCAAACCATCCAGTTGCACGGCTTGCTGAAGCATCAGTTGCGGGACACCATTCAGGGATTTGTGCAAGCGGACTTGGATTCGATTGCCGCTTGTGGTGATGTGAACCGGAACGTGATTGCCAGCTCGCATCCGCAGGTGTCGCCACTACACGAGGAGATATTTGTGTATGCCGACAAATTGTCGAAACATTTATTGCCTAAAACCAAGGCGTATTACGAAATATTTGTCGATGACGAATTGGTGTACGAACGAGAAACGGAGAAAGACGACCTCTACGAAGACCGCTATCTGCCGCGCAAATTCAAGATCGCCATCGCCATTCCCCCCACCAACGATGTGGATGTGTTTGCCAACGACATCGGATTGATCGCCATCATCGAAGAGGGAAAGTTCGTAGGGTTCAACCTGGCGGCGGGCGGCGGACTTTCCACCACGCACGGCAATCCGAACACCTATTCTCGCTTGGCCACGGAACTTGGATTTGTTTCAGGTGAAGAAAATATCCTGAAGGTATGCTACGAGGTGCTCACCATCCAACGTGATTTCGGTTATCGTGGCGACCGCAAGTTGGCCCGGTTGAAATATACCATCGACAAAATGGGCGTGGAGAATTTCAAGCAGGAACTCGAAAAACGCTCGGGTGTGAAATTGGAACCTCTCCGCCACTATTCTTTCTCGGAGCGCAACGACCGTTACGGATGGCAGCAGGATTATTACGGCAAATGGTACTTCGGCGTGTTCATCGAAAACGGCGTCATCAATCCTCGGCAGAAAGCATTCCTGTACGATGTGGCGAACTTGCATGTGTCGGATGTCCGCTTCACCTGCAACCAGAACCTCATTCTCGGCAACATCGACGAGACGGACAAGGAGAAAGTACAAAAACTAATCGATCAACACAAGATTGGCAAAAAAGACAGCGCATTGCGCATAAGTTCCATGGCCTGCGTGGCCTTACCTACTTGTCCGCTCGCATTGGCCGAGGCACAACGGTATTTGCCCGAACTGATTACAAAAATTGAACCCCTCTTAAAAAAGCACAAACTGGAAAAAGACGAAATTTCCATCCGCATGACGGGCTGCCCCAACGGCTGCGGAAGGTCCTACTTGGCCGAAATCGGTTTTGTGGGCACAGGCCCAGGGCAATACAACCTCATGCTGGGCGGCGACCGCCTCGGTGTCCGCCTCAACCGGGTGTACAAGAAACAGGTGGAAGAATCCGAAGTCCTGGAGACCCTGGATGGCTTGTTTGGCAGATACAATCAGGAAAAACTGAAAGGCGAAACCTTCGGCGATTACTCGAACCGGGTGCTGTTGCTGGGATAATAAATAACGTGAGTTCGGTGTAAATAATTCAACTTGGGTTTTATTCGATATTATTGTAATATATTGGTTGTCTGATTTTTGCCAAATAGTTCTATAAATAACAAAAGGGGTATGACCCGTTTGCGGGTTGTATGTTTGTAGAAAAATCTGTTTTCTCCAAACATCTGACTCCATTCGGAGTCAAACAAAACAACAAAAGATCAGACACATATCTTATTTACAACAAATTAGATTTAAAATTCACTGGCGTTACGCCGAACTAACGTTAAATAAGACGGGGCTGTCTCTATTATTTTGTCATCATATCAAACAGTTCGCCCGGGTTATCGGAAGTTTTCAATACTTCCCGGAGCTGTTTTTTCTGTTCAGGAGTCAACATCCCGAAAAAAGTCCTTACTCCGAAAGAAACCTGGTTGAACAGATCGGACAAAAGAACCCCGAACTGGCTTTTCAAATTCTTGCTTACAGCCTCGTCGGGATTGTCCGACAAAAGATTCTCGTTCGTTTTGCCCAATAGTTCTTTCAACTGAGGAACAAGCGTGGCGATAGACTTTCCAAGTGAATCCTTCACCTGTGCAATTTTCGCCTTCTGCTCGTCCGACAAGGAGGCCATCAACGTATTTTTGTGCACTTCCTTTACAGCTGGCACATGCCACCGAACCACCACATCGTTCACTTTCACGTTTTTGGAAGAAAGCACTTTCCGATTCTTTATTTCCGAATCATCGGCAGCCCTTTCCACACGATCCCAACTGCCGAGCGTATATTTGTATTCGTAATTCTTGTTGGCAAAGCACGGCACATCCAAGCGGTAGTGGCAGGCATCCACGCGCTCCATCTTGTAATTTTCGTCTTTGACACTCCATCCGTTGAAATTTCCCGTCAGATAGACAGCCGAATCGGCCGAGATGCCATTGCCCGGAAGGGTGACGGAAAACCTGACAACAGTTGTCTGGGCATTTGCCTTGTAAATGGAAAAAAATGCAATCGCCACATAAAAAACAAGAAGAATAAACTTTTTCATGATGAGGTCTATATTAAGGTTAAAATATACAGTAGGCAAATTTATGACTTTTTCGTCAAACCCAAATGATTTCGTTTGTTTTGCCGCCTCGTGATAAGTTTCTATCTTTGTGCCACTAAAAAAGATGAATAGATGAGCGACAATTACAAACGTGTGCTGGTGACGTCGGCATTGCCTTATGCCAACGGGCCGGTGCATATCGGGCACATGGCCGGGGTGTATATTCCGGCGGATATTTATGTGAGATACTTGCGTTTGAAAGGCAAGGACGTACTCTTTATCGGCGGTTCGGACGAACACGGCGTGCCGATCACCATCCGCGCCCGCAAGGAAGGGGTGACACCTCAGGACATCGTGGACAAATATCACAGCATCATCAAGAAATCGTTCGAAGATTTTGGAATCGGTTTCGACGTATATTCCCGCACAAGCTCGGAGACACACCGGAAAACAGCTTCCGAATTTTTCCGTAAATTGTACGAAAAAGGAGAGTTTGAAGAAAAAACCAGCGAACAATATTACGACGAGGAGGCCAAAATGTTTTTGGCCGATCGATACATCATGGGCGAATGCCCGCACTGCGGCAATCCCAACGCTTACGGCGACCAATGCGAATCCTGCGGAACCTCGCTGAGCCCGACAGAGCTTAAGAATCCACGTTCCACCATTTCGGGAAACACTCCCGTGATGAAGGAAACCACCCATTGGTACCTGCCGCTGAACAAGCACGAGGGATGGCTTCGCAAATGGATTTTGGAAAACCACAAAGAATGGAAATCCAATGTGTATGGCCAATGCAAATCGTGGCTCGACATGGGATTGCAACCCCGTGCTGTGAGCCGCGACCTCGACTGGGGCGTTCCCGTGCCAGTGGAAGGAGCGGAAGGCAAAGTGCTTTACGTGTGGTTTGACGCTCCCATCGGCTACATTTCCAACACGATAGAAATCCGTCCCAACGACTGGGAAACCTGGTGGAAGGATGAATCCACGAAGCTGGTGCATTTCATTGGGAAAGACAACATCGTGTTCCACTGCATCGTTTTCCCAGCAATGCTCAAGGCCGATGGCTCGTATATCTTGCCGGAAAATGTCCCGGCCAATGAATTTCTGAACTTGGAAGACGACAAAATATCCACTTCGCGCAATTGGGCGGTGTGGCTGCACGAATACCTCGAAGAGTTTCCCGGCAAGCAGGATGTGCTGCGCTATGTGTTGACAGCCAATGCGCCT
>MKRS01000724.1 GCA_001897035.1 Bacteroidales bacterium 45-6 | reverse complement strand
CTCAACAGCTTCCATCGATGAACTGAAGGACTACCTGAAGTGGAATATATTGAACACCGCAGCCGAATTTTTGAGCGACAAGTTTGTAAATACGAACTTTGATTTCTATGGCAAGCAGCTTGCCGGAAAAAAAGTGTTGCAACCTCGCTGGAAACGGACGGTGAACACCATCAACGAAACACTGGGAGAAGAAGTCGGGCAATTGTATGTGGCCAAATATTTCCCCGAAAAAGCGAAAGAAAGGATGCTGAAGTTAGTGGACAACCTGAAACTTTCCCTAAGCGAGCGCATCGGAAACTTGTCTTGGATGACCGACGCCACGAAAGCCAAAGCGCAGGAAAAGCTGAACAACTTCATCGTCAAGATCGGTTATCCCGACAAATGGAGAGATTGCTCCAAATTAGACATTAAGAAAGACAGTTACTGGGCCAACATCATCCGGTCGTCCGAATTTGAATACAATTTCATGCTCGACAAGCTCAACAAGCCGGTTGACAAAAACGAGTGGCTGATGTCACCTCAAACGGTGAACGCTTACTACAACCCTACAACGAACGAAATTTGCTTCCCGGCAGGTATCCTCCAACCTCCGTTCTTCTTCATGAATTCCGACGATGCCATCAACTATGGTGCTATCGGCGTGGTGATCGGCCACGAAATGACACACGGATTCGACGACCAAGGCCGCAAGTACGACAAATACGGCAACATGAAAGATTGGTGGACACCCGAAGATGCAAAGAGCTTCGAGAAGCGCTCGAAAGTGATGGTGGACTTCTTCAGCAACATCATCGTGGCGGACGACGTACACGCCAACGGCGAATTCACTTTGGGTGAGAACATTGCCGACCATGGCGGATTGCAAGTGTCGTACAACGCTTTCCAGAAAACGGAAGAGGCTAAGAAAAACGAAAAGATCGACGGCTACACTCCCGCGCAACGTTTCTTCCTCGCCTACGCCAACGTGTGGGCCGGAAACATCCGCAAGGAAGAAATCCTCAGACGTACCAAAATGGATCCCCATGCTTTGGGAAAATGGCGCGTGAATGCGGCATTGCCACAAATACAGGCCT
>MKRS01000723.1 GCA_001897035.1 Bacteroidales bacterium 45-6 | reverse complement strand
GAATACTTGGTGAATGCGGATGAAATCCAGATCAAGATTGCTCAAGGTGCTAAACCTGGTGAAGGCGGTCAATTGCCGGGATTCAAGGTGGACAATGTAATCGCGAAAACGCGTCACTCTATTCCTGGGATTTCATTGATCTCTCCGCCACCCCATCA
This sequence comes from Bacteroidales bacterium 45-6, assembly GCA_001897035.1. Lineage (GTDB taxonomy): Bacteria > Bacteroidota > Bacteroidia > Bacteroidales > Dysgonomonadaceae > UBA1309. The sequence continues at coordinate 5,087 of MKRS01000723.1, read as the reverse complement.
CGACATTTATTCGATTGAAGATTTGGCACAATTGATTTTCGACCTCAAAAGCGTGAATCCATCTGCCCAAATCAGCGTGAAGCTTGTGTCTGAAAGTGGTGTTGGAACTATTGCTGCCGGTGTGGCAAAAGCCAAAGCCGATCGCGTGGTGATCAGCGGGTGCGAAGGCGGGACGGGAGCAAGCCCTGCAAGCTCTATCAAACATGCCGGACTTCCTTTGGAAATCGGGTTGGCAGAGGTGCAACAAACCTTGGTGTTGAATAACCTGCGTGGGCAAATCTATTTGCAAACGGATGGTCAGCTCAAAACAGGACACGACATCATTGTCTCGGCTATGCTTGGAGCTGAAGAATATGGATTTGCCACCAGTGCATTGATCGTTCTTGGATGTATCATGATGCGCAAATGCCATTTGAATACTTGCCCAGTGGGTGTGGCTACTCAAAACGAAGAATTAAGAAAAAAATTCATCGGTCGCAGCGAATATTTGATCAACTATTTCAATTTCTTGGCAGAAGAAGTGCGTGAGCATTTGGCTGCTCTGGGTGTGAAGTCTTTGGACGAAGTGGTAGGTAGAGCCGATTTGCTGGAATATATTCCTGGAGGAAATCAAAAGGCACAAAAACTGGATTTGTCCCGATTGATTTACTTCCCGCAAGAGGCTAAAGAAAATCCTCTTCATCGAGTGAAAGCACAAGAGCATAAATTGAGCGATGTGCTTGACCAAAGTCTTATTGTGACTTCTAAATTGGCGATCGAAAAAGCGATGCCAGTGGAATTGGAACGTGTCATCCACAACACAGACCGTACCGTAGGAGCTATGCTTTCCGGAGAAATAGCCAAACGCTATGGAAATGCAGGCTTGCCGGTGGATACCATCCAATGCACATTCAAAGGCTCTGCTGGACAAAGCTTTGGCGCATTTTTGGCTCACGGGGTGACGTTCAAATTGGAGGGTGATGCGAATGACTATGCAGGAAAAGGTCTTTCTGGTGGTAAAGTGATTATTGTGCCGCCTAAAGTGAGTACCTTCAAACCCGAAGACAATATCATTGCAGGCAACACTTTGCTCTACGGGGCTACATCTGGCGAGATTTACATCAATGGCCAGGTGGGCGAACGATTCTGCGTGCGTAACAGCGGTGCTGTGGCTGTAGTGGAGGGAGCTGGCGACCACTGCTGCGAATACATGACAGGTGGACGCGCTGTGATCCTCGGAAAAACTGGACGTAATTTTGCTGCCGGTATGAGTGGCGGTATAGCTTACGTTTACAACGAGTTTGGCGATTTCGACTATTTCTGCAACATGCAGATGGAGGAATTGACCTTGATTGAAGATTTGGCTGACAGCCGCGAAGTTCGTCAGTTGATCGCGAACCACTACCACTATACGCAAAGCCCATTGGCCAAACGTATTTTGGATAACTGGGACGTCGAAGTAGATAAGTTCATCAAAGTGACTCCTATCGAATACAAGAAGGTGTTGCAAGATGAAAAACTCGAAGCTATCAAGAAAAAAATTGCAGAAGTAGAATTTGATTATTAAAAAATTAGCCAATAGGTAGATATGCCAATGCGCCAATAAAATTATTGGCACATTGGCACATTGAAAGGTTGGCACATTAAATAGCGTTATGGGAAACCCAAAAGCATTTTTAACCGTAAAAAGAAAAGAAGCCGGCTACCGTCCTGTTCAAGAGCGCATACTTGACTTTGGAGAAGTGGAGCAAACGCTGAACACGGAAGACCGTCGTGAGCAAGCAGCCCGTTGCATGGATTGTGGAATTCCATTTTGCCATTGGGGCTGTCCATTAGGAAACAAAATGCCGGAATGGCAAGACTATATTTACAAGGGAAATTGGAAGTTGGGTGCTGACGTGCTTCAACAAACGAATGATTTTCCTGAATTCACTGGACGTATTTGTCCTGCTCCCTGCGAAAAATCGTGTGTGCTGTCCATCCACCGTGAACCTGTCACCATTCGTGAAAACGAAGCGGCAGTAATGGAATTGGCCTTTAACGCCGGATTCATCATCCCTGTTCCGCCGAAAACGCGCACTGGAAAAAAAGTAGCTGTCATCGGATCAGGACCAGCAGGATTGGCTGTAGCTAACCAGTTGAATCACAAAGGGCACGAAGTGACAGTTTATGAAAAAAGTGCGAATATTGGCGGCTTGCTGAGATATGGCATACCCGACTTCAAGCTTAATAAAAACATCATCGAACGCCGTGTGAACCTCATGCTGGCCGAAGGGGTGAAATTCGTTACCGGTGTGGAAGTTGGAAAGGACATCCCGGGCAAGGAATTGTTGGAGGGCAACGACGCCGTGTGCTTGGCTATCGGTTCACAAGTGCCACGCGACTTGAAAGTGGAAGGTCGTGACCTAAAAGGCGTTTACTTCGCCATGGAATACCTTGGCCAGCAAAATAAATTAGTTGGAAAAGAAGAAGTGCCGGCCGACCAGATCATCAATGCACGCGGCAAGAAAGTGCTCGTGATTGGTGGTGGCGATACTGGTTCTGACTGTATCGGAACGGCTAACCGTCAGGAAGCCGCAAGCATCCTTCAGATTGAAATCTTGCCGAAACCAGAGGCACTGGAAAATATGGAAAATCCATGGCCAAATCCTTATCCTGTGGTATTGAAAACGTCTTCCTCTCACAAGGAAGGATGCGAACGCCGCTGGTCGTTGAACACCAAACGCTTTATTGGTGAAAACGGCGTGCTGAAAGCCGTTGAATTGGTGGAAGTGGCTTGGAGCAAAGACGAAAAGGGCAACCACGTGATGTCAGAAATCGGCAAACCTGAAATCATTGAGTTTGATTTGGCATTCCTTGCTTTAGGATTCGTTCATCCGATCCAGGAAGGTTTGTTGGCTGAGTTGGGCATACAAGTGGATGGTCGCAAGAATGTGGCTACAAATGGCTCTCGCTTGACAAGCACATCGAAGGTGTTTGGTGCAGGTGACTGCGTGAGCGGACAATCGCTGGTGGTGAAATGTATCGCTTCCGGTCGTGAAACAGCTGCGCACATCAACGAATTCTTGACTAAAGAATAGAATTAGAAAATCCTATATTTTGAAAAGACACCTCGCTTTGGGGTGTCTTTTGTGTTTCGGATCTACTTGCTCCGGAATTTGTCGGATGCTGCGATTTACAACCACATCAGGACTACTTCACCCAGCAGACAGCAATCGTGCCGATTGATTTCACTCCAGCACTTCCACTTTCCATTCAGCCGCCCATTCCGCCTTTGGCTGCAAGGTGTTGATTCCGAATTTTTCGGATAATTCACCGTTATGGTCTTCAAAATCGGCAATTCCCGCCCAAGGTTCGAGGCAAACGAAGTCTGCGTTTTTGGCCGACCAAATTCCGAAGTAAGGGAAATTCGAGAAGCTGAAAATCAGTTTCTCGCTGTCCTTCGAATTACTGAGGATGATCCGCTGGCTTTCCAAGTCGGTCAGGACAAGGGCGTCGTTCTCAAAAAGTGAGTAGGAAAGGGGCAGACCGTGGTTTTGCAAGGGAATTTCTGTTCTTTGGCGGCTCAACAAGTTGTTGTGCAAAGGGTGAGGATGCAGCTCGCTGTCGTCCTCAAAATTGAGCATATAATCGCTGAACGATTTCTTCCCGTTGACCTCGATGGCAAAAGCGGGATGTGCCCCAAGGGAAAACCAAAGCTGATGTTCTGTCGAGGTATTTCTCACACGATATTGCACGCAAAGGGCATTGCCTTCCAAGCTGTATTCCACTTCCAAATCGAAGTTGAACGGATACAAACGTAGCGTTCTCTCGGAGTTCGCCAAACCGAAAACCACCAAATTTTCACCATGCTTACGAACTTCGAATTCCATATCGCGGGCAAATCCATGCCGGGGAAGTTGGTAGTGTTTTCCATCAAAACGGTACGTGTCGTCCTTTAAGCCGCCCACAATGGGGAAAAGTATCGGGCTGGTCTTTCCCCAAAAGGCAGGGTCGGCCTCCCATATCCATTCTTTTTCGGACTGGAGGGTCAACAGCGATTTGAGCTCAGCGCCTTTGGTCAGAAAAGAAGCTTCTATGATTCCGTTGCTAATTTGTATCATTGTCAAAGTGTTTAATGAATCAGGCTGTAAAAATAGAGTTTTTAAGAAGAATGATGGTTTTCATTTGAAATAATTTGCGATTTTTATGTTCCCGATGAAAAAGAAAAACCGGAACGGCAGATGAAGGCCATTCCGGTTCGAACCTTTATTGATTTTCCTGCAATCAGAAGCGATAAGAAATCATTCCCGCAAAATTCCTCGGATCGACCTGATTAATGTACCCCCCTCTGTAATAAGAATTATATCCTAATTCATCGAAGATGTTATTAAAATAGGCACGAACAGTCACCTTGCCGATGGCGTACGACAGCTGCGCATTCACAGTGGTGTAGGCCGGCATATCGAAGGGCTTTACTCCCGGGTTGTAGGTGTGGCCGTCGTAAGCGTTGCTGTATTCGTTGACGGGGCGTTTTCCCACGTAGTAAACCCCAAGGCCTGCAGAAAGCCCTTTGACAGGACCTCTGTTCACCGAGTAATTGAGCCAGGCATTGGCCGTATGTTTAGGAGCATTCATCGGAGCAGAGCCATTCACATAAGAAGGGCTGTCGGCATACCTCGCATTTAAATAGGCATATCCCAGCATGACTTCGAGGTTGGGCAATACCCGTCCGTTCAGTTCCACTTCCACGCCATCCCTTTTCAAATCTCCAGCCTTGAAATAATATCCGGTAGCCGTGGTGGTTCCTTCGATGTATTCCGCATTGGTAAGGTTGTCGGTGATGATATGGAAATAGGTAAAGTTAAATCGCAATCGATCGTCCAACCAATCCGATTTGATACCGGTTTCAAACTGCTTTGTCTTGGATGGTCCCGCTTCAGTCACTTTGTCCGTAAGGATATTGGCGGCAGACCGCAAGCTGGTGCTTGTGGTGTAAGACGCAAACAGGTTCACATTGTGCAAGGGCGACACCATCACACCCACCATCGGATCCCACGCATCACGGGTGTCTTTTTTGTCACTCGTCAGGGCATTGTCCTTGTTGTATGTGATCGTGAGATTATCTA
>MKRS01000722.1 GCA_001897035.1 Bacteroidales bacterium 45-6 | reverse complement strand
CTGTACTGATATACCTCAACGGCAATGGTGTTTTTGCCCGGCTTTACGTATTTCGTAAGGTCGAAATCGGCAGCATTGCGGCTGTTGATGCTGTAACCCACTTTTTCGCCATTGATCCAGAGAAAGAAGGCGCAATCCACCCCGTTGAACGTGATGAATATTCGTTTTCCGTTCCAATCGGCGGGAACATCGAAATCGCGACGGTAGCTTCCCACCGGGTTGCGTTCCTTGTAAGCCGTGTACCATTTCTCGGGTTCGCTCATCACCCGTGGAAAATCTTTCTTGATGGTGTAACCCAGATTGCGGTAAAAGGGCGTTCCGTAGCCATGCACTTCCCAGTTGGAAGGGACGGGAATTTCTTTCCACCCCGAAACATCGAAATCGGTTTTATAGAAATCTTTCGGACGTTTATCGGGAGTAGCCACCCAGTTGAATTTCCAGTTCCCGTTGAGGCTGCGGCATTGGGATGAAGCCAATCGGTTGGCCTTCAATGCTTCTTCAAGACTGCCATAAGGCATCAGAGTAGCATGGTAAGGTTCTTTATTGATGCCAAGGCATTGCGGATCTTCTATTTCGGTCGGATAGTCTATGCCCGGTTTAAGTTGTAAGGGATCCTGCCCGAATGCTTCGCTCACTAAACCGGAAGCTGAAACGAGGAAGGTCAGAAAAAACAATTTCAATTTTCGCATGGTTATCTATATATAATATTAATGGTTATTTCGTTTTCACTGTATGGATATAGTGGTTGTTTTCAGGCTCTTTTCATCTGAGCTGTCCCCATAATAGACCTCGTATTTGCCCGGAGCGACCATCATCTTGCGTTGTCCCCAGTCGAAGAACTCGAACGAAGAAGGCGGAAGACCAATCGTGACATTCGCCTTTTGTCCGGCTTTCAGATCCACACGCTGGAATCCTTTCAGCGTCTTCAGCGGGCCTTCCACATCGTTCACTTTGCGCACATACACCTGCACGATCTCCGTTCCCTGCCGTTTGCCGATGTTGGATACAGGTATCGTTATGTTAACCGTTTCGTTGGCTTTTATGGTTTGTTGGCTTAGCGTTGCATTGCCAATAGCGAATTTGGTGTAGCTCAATCCGTGGCCGAATGGGAACAAGGCATCGTTCATGTATCGGTATGTACGTCCCTTCATCGAATAATCTTCAAAATCCTTCAGTTGTTCAGAGCTTTTGTAGAAAGTAACAGGAAGTTTGCCTGCCGGATTGTAGTCTCCGAAAAGCACATCGGCCACGGCTTGTCCGCCCGATTCGCCGGGATACCAGGCTTGAAGAATGGCATCGCAAGTTTCGGTTTCGGGAGTCAAAGCAATGGCAGAGCCCGAGCAATTGACAAAAATCACCTTCTTGCCCGCTTGTTTCAACGCTTTCAAACAATTGCGCTGAACGGCAGGAAGATCGATATTGGTGCGGTCGCCTCCTTTAAATCCCGGGTAGTTCACAGGCATTTCTTCGCCTTCCAGATTGCCAGAAAGCCCGCCCACAAAAACGACCGTTTCAATACCTTTCAGGTTTTCAATCAGTTTGGAATAATCCACATCGATTTCTTTTCCAAAATCCAGTTCGATATTTGCCTGCCAGTTGTTTTTTTGGGCATAGCGGATCTCTATGTTGTATTTTTTGCCTGCTTCCACCTTAAAGGGAACCTTCGACGACAAGGTCCGCCAGTTGTTATAGGTTTGGATGGTTTTTCCATCCACGATCAGTTCAAAATAGCCGGTAGCACCACCTTTGAATACCAGCTCTTCCGACACTTTAGGGGTGAATTCAGCTTCGAACAAAGCCGAAAAACCTTCGAGCTTCACACCCGAGGCAAATTCATGCTGGCCAGCCGTGGTCATTTTTATCGGATTGGCGATTTGAACGGTAGTCACCGGTGCTCCGCTTCTGTCGGGAGTGTTCCAGTAAGTGACCTTGAACCCTTTTTTACCATCGAAAGAAAGCTGATCGAAAAAGCTTTGTGTCACCTTATCTTCCACCAAGTCACAACCTTTGTCGTACAGAATTTTGCTGTCGGATATTTTTGTTTTGATTCCATCCAGAATAGAAATGGTGCGTACAGGCGTTCCGTTGTAGTTTCCCCACAGCATGGGTTTGTCGTTGGCATTCGGGCCAATTACGGCAATTTTCTTCGCCGATTTGGAGAGCGGTAATATCTCTTTCTTATTCTGAAGGAGCGTCATGGTTTCGCGTGCCATGTCCAATGCAAGCTGACGGTGTTCTTCGTTATTCAACACCGAGGCAGGTATTTTCGCCCAGGGAACAATGGAATCATCATCGAAATCGCCCAGGTCAAAACGACCTGTGAGTACGCGGAGCAGGCTTTTGTTGATCGCTTCTTCCTTAATCAAGCCTTTTTCCACTGCAGCCGGAAGATCTTTGAAGGGATAATTTTCCCATACACATTCCACATCTGTTCCTGCCAGAACGGCTTTGGATGCCGCATGAACCGCATCCGAAGACACTTTGTGCGTGGTGAAAAAGTCTGTAACCGCTCCACAGTCGGAAACAACCAAGTATTTGAAGCCCCATTCGTCACGGAGAATTTGTTGGAGAAGACGTGTGTTGCCGCAACAAGGCTCGTCGTCCAAACGTTGATAGGCGCACATCACCTGGCGCACATCGGCATCCTGCACCAGCGATTTGAACGCGGGAAGATAAGTTTCCCACAATTCGCGGGGATTCACATTGTTCAGGTTCAGTTCGTGGCGGCTCCATTCAGGCCCCGAATGAACGGCATAATGCTTGGCACAGGCCAGTAATTTGCGGTATTTGGCATCCTCCGGTCCCTGAAGTCCTTTCACCACCTGCACACCCATGCGCGACGTCAGATAAGGATCTTCGCCATACGTTTCCTGCCCACGCCCCCAGCGCGGATCGCGGAAAATATTGACGTTGGGAGTCCACACCGAAAGGCTCAGAAATCGTTTGTTCTCGTTGCCGCGTTTCAGCCAGAGGTTATATTTTGCACGCGCTTCATCCGATACGGCATTGTAGATCCGATACAACAGCTTGTCGTTGAACGAAGCAGCCATCCCGATTGGTTCGGGGAAAACGGTAACGCTATCGTTGTTGGCAAACCCGTGAAGCGCCTCGCTCCACCAGTTGAATTTTTTGATACCCAAACGTGGAATGGCATCCGACTGGTCGCACATCAAGCTCACTTTTTCGGTCAATGTCAATCTGGATATAAGATCCTTAGCCCGTTCTTCCGAACTCAGGTTCGGATCTTGGAATGGCAGTCGCTGGCTGTAAATGCTTCCGCACAGCAAAATGGCCATGCCCATCAATACTATCTTTTTCATTTTCCTTTTGTTTATCTGTTGACAGACTGTTGGGTGTGCAACACCTTGTCTGTTTTTCTTCCGCTTTTCAATACATACACCCCGTTGGGCAGTTGATCGGTGGCTGTTTTCCGCTCCACCTGCGTGCGGGTCAAAATGCCCGTTATCGAATAGACATCCACCTTTTCGTTGCTATATTCATCTTTATCAAGAACTTCCCTAATCGAAGTAAGTTCGGCATCGGTTTTGGCAAGATACACCTTGTCGATAATGAATGGATTTGAGCCATTGGACCAAAAGCCTGCAATATACACATGGCTGGGGTCAAATGGAGTTCCACCCGTTTTCTTAGCCGTTGCCAGATTGACAATTATCTTGCTGTTGTCCGCAAACTTATACGAAGCAGACGATCCCCAATAGTTGTTTTCATCAAAGATATTGAATGTCACATCCGAATTGTTACTGCTCCCCAACTGGGCCACAATATACTTATATTCAGAAAGATTTATTCCTTCGTATTGCCAACCGCCAAAGCCCCACTGGCCGGTTTTGAGCGTGCGTGTAGTTTCGTCGAAAGAACCCGTGCTAAAGATATTCGGGTTAAACAATTCGTTGGTGAGTGGAAAAGTGGTAGCTGTTACTGAAAAAGTCGTTTGTTTCATTTCGCCCAACGCACCCTTGTAGCTTGCGGTGACTGTGGCCACGCCGTCTTTCATTGTCTGGATAAACCCATTGGTGATTTTTACCGCTTCGGCATTGTCGAGGCTGTAAGTAGCCCGGAAGTTTATATCCTGCTTGTGTCCATCGGAATAAACCGCATTGAGAGGAACTCTTTTGATTGTCCCGGTCAACATGGTGAATTTCGTGTTGCCAATTTCCAGATGATCCACCGTTTGTCCCTCAACGGTATGGTACGACTTCATCAACGACAGCATTTGAAGCCCGTAGCGTTTGCCTAACTCACGTGCCCCTACCGTGGAAAAATGAAAACCATCTTTTCCATTACCCGTACAACCTTGTGAGGAAATAGGGTACGAGTTTGGGACATAATACGGCAATTTTGCAATAATGTCGTTCATCCCCCAGCAAATACCTCCCTGATCCTGCCGTAACATTTCACCAGCCAATAGAGGAATGGAATTCGGCTCCATTTTAAGATCTGCGAGAATATTGTTGTAAATTTTCTGAACTTTCAGCGGCCAGTCGGGTTGCATGTTGTTCGATTCTCCCTGGTGCAGCAATATTCCTTTGATGACTCCTGACTGCTGCGCCAATTTGGCCATTTCAATGATTTTGGCATAAGGATTTCCGCCATAAATGTTCATCAAGCCCTTCTGCCACGCATCTGCGTTTGTATAATATTCCACGTAGTTGTCCTTGTCGAAAGCATCGATGCCGCTGCCACCCATGGCCACGACGATTACCCCAACTTTCACGCTGTCGGGAAGGCTGTCGGTCAAAGTCCGCCCAAAATAATCGGCGGGAGTAAGCCCGGTATCCCAGCGGCACAAAGGGGGAACGGCTGTGTACCAGTTGCCCACCGACCTGCCAAGGTGCGAATAATCATCGGCGGCAACAGTCAACACCCTAAAACGGCTACTAACACCCGTTTGATCTGCGGCTCCGATAGCCGCATTTCCTTCCATATTCGACTGTCCGAAACAAATGTAGATATGAAAATTGGGATCAACGGAAGCTTTCACTTGAAACAATGCGGAGCTTAGCAGCATGGTCAAAAGCGCAAAACCAAACTTAGACATTCTCTTTGAAACTATTGTTTTCATAAGTTTTTATTTCATTGGTTTCAAACTTGCGACAAAACCGCCTCTGCGAAGCATTTTCACGTCAACAACAGATGTGTTGTCCACCACCAAATATTGGGTGGAAAACTCCTTGTCGTGGTTGCCGTCAGCTATCAGTGTAAGTTTGTATTTTACACCTTCGGGC
>MKRS01000721.1 GCA_001897035.1 Bacteroidales bacterium 45-6 | reverse complement strand
CTGATCCTGAATATGGTATCCTACATTGCTGTATGGCTTGATCCCGAACGAAAGACTCCACACCTTATTGCAACGGAATCCAAACGCTATTTTATTTAAGTTTCCCGAAAAAGCGTTGTCGCTGGAAGACCTGGTTTTGAAATTCGACTGCTTGCCATAGAGGCCGACATCAAACACCCCTGTCAAGCTGTCCAAAGCGCTTACAGCGGCAGGGTTCGAGGTATTTAAAAACGAGCCGTTTCTGACACCAATGCCGACTCCGCCCATACCCGATGTGCGGCTGTATTCGCTTGATACGATTTCGCCTAAGCCTAAGCTCGAATTCGGAGAATACGTATTTTGTGCATTTGTACAAAATACGGTAATCAAGCATGCCAGAATAGTACCGGACGCATGTTTAATCATAATTATAGATCAATAATTGAATTACTAATTTGATTCGATAATCCGAGTCCGGATAACCTGAGTCGCCGATTATCAAGCTCTTGAGAGAATTCGCTTTATCAGTATCGGACAAGTTTAGCTGGAGCGTCCCTTTGTCCATGTCGGGCGCCTTGATCTCGGATTTAATAAAACTCGTTATATCAAAAGCATAGTAGTACCGTATGCCGAAGGGATCTTGGTTCAATGCTCCCGCCGTCAGTGAGGTGGTGGAGGATTCAAGGATCTCTTTCACATTGCCGAGTTTGCTCACAAAGTTCAACTTCAAGTTTTTGGGCAATGGAGTAAAATCGTTGTACGAGTTTTTGGTCGGATAGACGTACAAAATTGCAGCATCCACATTGGTATATTTGCCGTATTGCATCAGCGAACGTATGTTGGGGAAGGTTAGCTCGGTTGACAGTCCCACCATTCCCTGCAAATAAGCCTTGTTACCTGTCAGCCCCGAAGAAATTCCACTCAAACTGGTCAAATTCTTAAGCGGGGTATTTGACCGGTCTTGGCTTATGTGAGAAAAAGCATAGTTGCTGTTTGCATTTATGTCAATTGTCTTATCCAGGACTTCCAGATCGTTGGCTTTGTAATAAATGCGGATTCTCGGCAAAGATGTGGAAGTCATTTTGAAAGCGTTGATGCAATACTTGTCGTCGCTCCCTGCCGAGAATTTGAATCCCTTGAAAAACTTGATGAATTCGTCATCGTTGTTGAATATGCTTGATTGCGTCCTCATCGAGTCCAAGAGCTCAAGTCCAAATTGATCCGGCATACGGATGATGAGGGTGGAATCGTTCTGCTGGGCAGGAAGAGGCCTCCTGAAAGTCTTGGTCAGGTAAGGTGCGGATTCGGATGCGGCTGTCTGGTTGTTATAAAATTTCGACAAATGAGCACTGTATAGATCATTCAGCTTGTCGGTGAGCCGGGTGATGTTGATCGTCTGTGTTTTGGTCGTGTCCCCGTATGAATACTTGTCGTAGGGAAGGATGATGCAAACAGAATCAAACGTGATCTTCACATTAGATTCTTTGTTGAAGTCCGACCGGCTATACGAGGGTACGGAAAACGAAACATAAGATTCGGCAACAGTTGTCCCAAAGTCAGGCGAATCATATCTTCCCATAAATATTTTGCTTATCCCCGAAGTTGCAGTGGAGTCATTGAGTACGGTTGACAAGTCCATCGATGTGGTGTCAACGACAACATTCCTCACGTTTTCGTCATACATTGAACCTCCTGCGGAGAAATTACCATCAACACAAGAGCTTAAGGCGATGACAAACAATGCAAGAAAACAGAAACTAATATGTTTCATCTATGTCTTTTTACTTAATTTGGTGGCTATTTTCAAATAGCTGCAAAGATAGAAACAAAATTGAAATGCTGAAACGGTGCATAGCGAATTATCCGCATTTTATGTTCAGTTAATATTTTGACCGAAAAATTCTTATTCTTTATACTTTCAGAACATTGACTTTTTGAATAAAAGTGTATTTTTGCAGACAAATTTCACGTGATGTGCCTTTTTTCGGAGATAAGCACTCACCTGTTTGGAAGGAATAACAAATTCTATTTAATAAATTATGAACAAAAAATTCGGATTATTTTATTGTCTTGCCCTGATCGTTTCATTGATGACCACCTCCTGTGGCAACAGTGACAGTGATTTGGTTGGAAACTGGGTTGTGGCTTCAACCGATTTTGCTGGTAGCACTCGTGGCTTTGCAAGTTCTTTTGTTGTTGGCAACAAGCTCTATGTGTTTGGCGGTTATAATGGAAAAGACTACTACAAAGATCTTTGGTCGTTGGATTTGACATCAGAAGATGGATCCTGGACACAACAGACAGCCCTCGACGCAAGCACCGCAACTGTCACCAACCCAGCCTCTGCGCACTACGGACGCAGGTATGCCGCTGGTTTTTCAATCGGCACAAACGGCTACATTGGCGGAGGATCGAATGGAAACGACAACCTGAAAGATTTCTGGCAATACGACACTCAGGCCAATAAATGGACACAGATAGCAGACTTCCCCTCCACCGGAAGATACGGCTGCTACGCCTTCACCCTAAACAACGTTGGTTATGTGGGCGGAGGATATGGAGATAATCCCGATGCAAGCGGACAAAGCTTTTTCAGCGACCTTTATTCCTATGATCCATCCTTAAAATCTTGGAAGCAAATGGAATCTCAGGGAAGAAAAAGAGGATTTGCATCCGTGTTTGTGATCAACAATACGGCTTACATATTCGGAGGAAACAATAGCAGTGGCGCTGCCACCGATATGTGGGCCTTCGATGGCACGAAATGGACTCCCAAAAATGAGATATACAATAAGACAGACCAAAGCTTCGACGACGATTACACAACCATTGCCCGCTACCAGGCTGCTACTTTCGTGATCAACGGCAAAGGATACGTGACTTGCGGAACCAGCGGTTCGAGCTTGCTCAAATACACTTGGGAATACAACCCGATCACTGACCTTTGGCAAGAAAAGACTTCTTTCGAAAAATCTCCTCGCTATGGAGCCATAGGTGCCACCACAGCCAACGGAGTGGGTATTGTCTTGACAGGTTACAATGGATCCGCCTATTTGGATGATGCCAATTTGTTCTATCCTGATGCCACATACAACAAGAATGACTAAGAAAGCCAAGCTGCTTGTAGTTTTCATTTTAGCAGTTGCATCCATCGTTGGATCTGTCTTCGCATACAAGGTTTACAGAAAGAACCGAGGCGTATATGTCGAGACCGTAAAACAAGGCAAGGATACCTGGGGATACAAGATCTACGTGAAAGGCAAACTGGTGGTGAACCAACCTATGATGCCTGCCGTGCCTGGAAACATCCCGTTCCCTTGTGAAGAAGGTGCCCGCAAAACGGCAGAATTAGTCGTACAAAAAGTGGGTAGAGGTGATCTTCCTTCGGTCACGAAGCAAGAGGTGGACAGCATCGTAAAGGAAAGCTGCAAGTAGAAGAAGATAATTTAATCCTTTTTACAAATACGAACAAAAGCGATGCTGTTAGCTAACAGCATCGCTTTTTCTATGTTGGCGTGAGGACTGGTGTTGCCCCTATATTGCTTACGTGAGAGCAAAATGATATCCAGTGAGGAAGATACGCCAATCAGCGCATTCGTTTTCATTTACGATTCGTGGCTTGAGTTCGAGTTTACTCTATACAATAAAATAAGAAAAAGAGTGTAGTATCAGACGAATCACGAGGCATTTCTCGGTGAAGGGCAAAATTGTATCAAAGGGCAAACATCTGCCAGTGAAGAATTTTAGTAATCGGATAACAACAAACAAGAGATCTCCCGCAAAGCGGAAAGTCCCTTGTCTTCTTTTATCACACCAATGGCAGCCGAGACATGGACCTTTTCAACCCACCAGCTGTCAATTAATTGGGACAGGTTATAATCTTGGAGCCATAGCCAGCACCAGTGATCTTGGTGACGTTAATCTGCTGTTGCGAGATATACACTGTGTTTGATCCCGAAATATTCCAAGTGACAGTATTGAAAGATTGCCCCTGATCTGATCTTAGGGTTAGAGGAAGAAGCCCATACCCCGCAGCGTTATACGAAGCCTTACTTCCATATAATGATATTGCTCCAGTTTTGCTGATCACCACACGGAGAATGGGTTTTCCTGCGCTTGCCGATCCATTCAATGTCCAGATGGAAGGCACTGTGCCATCTTGCCAGTAGGATCCATCTGCAAAGCGAACATTCTGTTTGAGAGGATCGAGGAAATTAGAGGGTATTTCAAATTGTAGTTCTTTTACTGCCAGCTGGGTTCCGTTGATCTTCATGTTGAAAGAGTTGTCCAAATAATAAATATCGAAAACGAACCCATAGTCTGCTGCCGGCGCCATAACAGTCAGAGGCTTAGCGAATCCATCACCGTCGATCATACCGGTGCCCACCGCCTGCGTGCAAGGGATATTAAAGTTCATTTTGAGATCGTACTTGTACCGCGGATTGATTTTCACATTAGACAAGTTGACGCTGGAGGTCGAGTTGTTGACCGTGATGCTGGGAATGGAGAAAGAGCCGGTGGATGTAGCCGGATTAATTAGCAGTGTCGGACTACTCACGGCAGAGCTTGTCCCTAAGCCGGAAGACAAGACGACCGAAGCTGTCGTGGCACTTCCGTTGTAAACCACAGAACTGTCTGCCAGCTTGACATCTGCGCTTGCCCGGTTCGGGCTGATAGTTGGAGCGGAAACGGCATTGATGATCCCACCAAAAGAACCCGCATTGAAATAGGAGGTGATCTGGCTGAACATGTGCTGCATCGTTACAGAAATCTTCGTAGCCGAACTACCAGACACCGTTGCCTGCGTTTTAAAATACATCAAATCCCCAGAAACAGACGACAGTTTAGCTACGGACAAGGTGGTCCCCGTAACTGTCGGAACGGACGAGGTGCTATTCACCGAATAAACCACAAAAGTGTAAGTGGCACCAACATCCAAGCCCGTTATCGGAACGGCAGTGCCTGGTGCATACGTGCATACCATATCTTTGACGACAACGCCGCTACTATTGTACACGACAACTCGGTATTTCACCCCGGCATCAAGCGCCGACATCACGGCAGCCTTTGTGCTTTTCGATATTTCAGGGGTAGGTTGCAGCGTGGCGTTGACAACCATGTCGTCACCAAAGGGAATGGTAAATTTCTTTATTTCATCAGCGGAAGCGGTTTCAGTAGTTTTCAGTGAGCTACTCCCGTCAAGTGAAACTATCACGTCTCCCGGATTTGAGCCTTCGGTCAAATTTTCGGCGGCAGAACATCCCGCCAAGCCCAGTGCG
>MKRS01000720.1 GCA_001897035.1 Bacteroidales bacterium 45-6 | reverse complement strand
ATCTGTAGCAAAATCATATTCCCAGGTGTCTTTGTAAACACCCCCGTTTTGCCCGGTAGCAATATAAGCTTTACCATTCATTACAAAAGCTACAGCTTTGCTTCTTACAATAGCATAATCATCATCATAGCTTTCATCGCTTACGTTGCTTATTTTTCTTAATTGGGTCCATGCCTGTCCTTCCGGTTGTGTAGGATCAAATACATTAAAATCATTTACTGTGCCGCCGCTGTATACCCCTGTTACAACATAGGCCTTATTGTTATAAACAAAGGCAACAGCGCCACTTCTTTTTTCACCGCTCATACTTACGCGTTGCGTCCAGGTGCCTGAGGCGCCTGCTGTGGGATCAAATTCCCAAAGGTCTTTTAAATAGTTGCCATCGTAACCGGTAGTAATGTATCCCTTGCCGTTAATGCTGAAGCCTACAGCGCTGTAGCGGCCAGAACCACCAAAATCTGCTTTCTGCGTCCAGGTATCACCCTGAGAATCATATTCCCAAAAATCTTTCAGCTTATTATAACCGTCTGATCCAGTTCCGATATATCCTTTAGTATCTATTGAAAACCCGGTGGCAGCGTGACGTGCTGTGCCGGGAAATTCTGCTTTCTGTTGCCAAAAATTATATTCGGCATCGTATTGCCATAAATCTTTCAATCTTTTGCTGCCATCATACCCGGTTACTATATAACCTTTGTTACCGATAGAAAAAGATACCGCCTCGCTGCGTCCATAACCTTCGAATGATGAACGAAGTATCCAGTTACCTTCTGTGCTGTCATCGTCATCTGAGCTTTTTGTGCAGGAAGTAATAGCGAGTGTACTAAAGCCAGTTAGCCAGATCAATAAAGTTTTTGCTTTCATTCCAAATTTGATTTTGTGTTGATGGTTGAAATAACCTGCTGATTATGCTCTTTTTTGCAATGTTCATCACGCGGTTGTCAGTACCAAAAAGAAAATTTTGCCGCTAAACTATCCGAAACCGAAACGGTAAAATCGTTAAAATGGAATTGCAGTATCTATTTGTAGATAAATGATTTGTTTTTACATACTAAAAAAAGGTGGAAGATAAAAG
>MKRS01000719.1 GCA_001897035.1 Bacteroidales bacterium 45-6 | reverse complement strand
ATAGAGATCGTGCATGGCCCTTCCGCCTTGGTTTATGGGGCAAGTGCTTTTTCCGGAGGGGTGAATATCATCACCAAGAAAGAAGTTACCGAAAAAGGCTATGTGAATGTGGGATCGGGAATGCACAACTTGAAATACATCGAGGCGAGGGGTGCCCTAAAGACAGGAATAGCCAGCCACAGTCTTTCGGTGAGTCAAAGTGAGTCGGACGGATACAAGAAGAACACAGATTACAACATCTACAACCTGCTCTGGCAAACCCGTTTCCACTTCAGGAACAGCAACAAGTTAGATATTCAACTGGGATACAACGACAAGAACTATGGTGCCAATTCCTTTTATACGGCGGCGTTTCCCAACCAATATGAATACACAAGTGCCTATTCCGCGACAGCGAAGGGGGAGTTCGGCTCGAAGCTGAAGTTTATACCGATTGTTTATTGGACACGCCATACAGACCAATTTGACTTGATTAAGGATTCGGTGTATGGGCGAAACTACCACCGCGGGGATACTTATGGGGCAAATCTTATTTTCCAATACAAATCCAAACTGGGAGTTACTAATTTGGGAGCTGAAGTCCGGAAAGAGGACATGCTGAGTAGCAAGCTTGGCAAGCTGATGGAAAAGCCTCATGGCAGATACATCTCCTACATCGACCGAGTCAACACCAGCTTCACGTTGGAGCACTCGTTGACTATTGACAAGGTTTCCGTAGAAGCGGGCGGCTTGTTCAATCACAATTCCTTTGCGGGCGGGACGTCGGGCTTTTACCCTTCGGCCAGCGTAGCTTACAATCCATCCAGCTCGTTCAAGATAGCATCCTCATGGAGTAAATCGGTGCGGATGCCTACTTACACCGAACTGTATTACAACACTGCAACCCATGTGGCCAACGAAAACTTGTTGCCGGAAAAATCCGGCTCAACTGAGCTGTCATTCAGATACAGACATTCGTCTGTCGAATTGGATGTGACCGGATTTCTTTTGTGGGGAAGAAACATCATCGACTGGATCAAAGAAACCTCCAGTTCCAAACCCACTGCCACCAACATCACCAAAGTGAATACCCAAGGCGTGGAAAGCAATCTTCGTATCCGTTTGTCATCCCTGACTTCCGCATTAGGAGAAAATGCTTTGTTGGCATTGGGTTACACCCGCATGTGGCAAGGTTATGATACCCAAGAGTATATCTCGGAATCGCAAAACAAGCTCAACTACCTCCGCGACAAGTTCACGGCCCAGTTCACGCACCGGATCTACAAGGAGCTTTCCGCATCTTGGTATCTCCGCCTGCAAAAACGGATGGGGACGTACACTGACTATGATAACTACGTCAGTACGGGAAAGCAAGTGGGCTATCCGGGTTTCTCCACCTTGGACTTGAAGCTGGACTACAAGGTAGAAAACTTGAAGCTTAATCTGTCATTGAGCAATTTGTATAATACCAAATACGTGGACTTGGGCAATATCGAGCAGCCCGGATTTTGGTTAACGGGAGGAATCAGCTATGTATTCAACTAAGCGGCTGAAATTTCTCGCCTTGTTCTTCCTCTTGATCCCTTACTTCGCAAGCCCGCAAGGGTTTGAACTCCACAATGGGGATCTTATTTTCCAGCAGGCTTGCTCTGGAGAATCAGTGGGGAATGCCATCAAAAATGTGACCCAAAGTGCTGGTAGCTACCAGTTCACCCACGTGGGCGTTGTTTACATCCCCGATGGAAAAGACAGTATCTTTGTCATAGAAGCGACGATTCCAGAAGTGCGGGTGGTTTCTTTGAAGGAATATTTGTTCAAGAAGGGGAGCGGCGGATGCTACCCGGTCTCTGTGGCGGGACGTGTCAAACCGGCTTATCAGCACTGCATTCCTGCCGCCCTTCAAGAAGCCCTCAAACTTGTAGGTAAATCTTATGACTATGGATTTGTCCTCAACAACGACAAATATTATTGTTCGGAGCTGATCTATGATATTTTCATGAATGCTAACCAAGGCAAACCCGTGTTTGAACTCAACAAAATGACTTTCAGGCAGAAGGATTCGGATCAAACAGATGACAACTGGATTCGTTATTTCAGCGAGAAGGGTCTTGGTATCCCAGAAGGAGAATGGGGTATCAATCCGGGAGCCATGTCGCGCTCCAAGGTGATTGATATGCTTGGGGAAATCCACTACAGTGCTACCCGCCGAGGTTCGTCCAACACCATTTACGGTTTGTTGACAGACTCATTGGGGCGTTGTGTCCATTACGCTTCCGAGAAGGACATCGTGGCGAATAAATGTTTTGTCTGCAAGAAATATTATGCTTGCTACCAATGCCACAACCTCTGCGAGAATCACCTGCTAAGTCCTTGGCCTGTCCATCTGAACGATTCCAGCCAGAAGATTGTGTTGTGCGGTAATTGTTTTCGGGAAATCAGCTATCAAGCATATTCCCGGGATTATGTGTGCCCCTTGTGCCGCAAGGACTTCAACCCGAAATGTGCTTTGCATAAAGAGATCTATTTCATGTTTGAGAGATAAGGAGCAAATGGTTGTCGTAAAAGCAGATTTGTAAATTCGCTTTAAAAATGCGAGGACCTATTCCGACCCTTGCTTAAGGTACTGCAATAAACTACAAGTGAGACAGGAGAGAATGAGGATTTTTCCTGCTTTGTTTTGGATGCTAAGCTTCTGATTTTTTAGAAGACATAGTCCGATTTTGCTGTATCACGGAGCCTGCTGCATAAAAAACGGTTGCAAAGCCTTGCTTGCAACCGTTTTCGTTATTTCAGGGGAAAAAATACTATTAAGCTTTTTCCACCCATTTCACATTGTGCATGTCGCCTGTTTCAACGAATGCTTTGTGGAAAGCGAAAGCGTTGTACATGTCGAATGGAGTATTTCCTTGAGGCGCATTGTTGAGGTATTCATACAATTTTTCGCGGTAGTCCGGGTGCACACAATTGTCGATGATGCACTTGGCACGTTCGGAAGGACATTTTCTACGCAAATCGGCAACGCCGTATTCCGAGATAATCACCTTCACTGAGTGTTCGCTGTGGTCGGCATGCGATACCAAAGGAACAAATGAACTGATCTTGCCGTCTTTTGCCACAGAAGGAGTCACGAAGATGGACACGTAAGAACCACGGGTGAAGTCACCTGAACCACCTATGCCGTTCATCATCTTGGTGCCCATGATGTGGGTGGAGTTGATGTTTCCGAAAATGTCGGCTTCGATGGCTGTATTGATGGCAATCACACCCAAACGGCGAACAATCTCGGGGTTGTTGGAATATTCTGACGGGCGGAGAACCACTCTTTCTTTGAAGAAATCCAGGTTCTTATATACCTTCTCGATACATTCGTTGCTCACGGTCAACGAGCAACCGCTCGCATAAGTGACACGACCGGATTCGAGCAAGCCGATCACGGCATCCTGAATCACTTCCGTATATACTTCAAAATCTGGAATTTCTTTGCTGTCTCCCATCGCGGCCAACACGGCATTCGCGATGTTGCCCACTCCCGATTGGATGGGGAGGAATGATTTTGGCATACGGCCTTCTCTCATCTCCTTGATGAAGAAGTTGGCCACGTTTTTGCCAATCTGGGAAGTTACCTCGTCCACTGGAGCAAAGGATCCTCCTTCGTTGGGGACGTTGGTTTCCACTACGTATATTTTAGAGGGGTCCACCTTGATGTAAGGTGTTCCCACGCGGTCTCTTACTCCAAACACGCCTAAAGCCGAACGGTGAGGTGGGTCAAGTGGTTCGATAATGTCGTGCAAGCCCCTCATTTCTTTCGGATTCCATTTGTTGAGCTCCACGATCACTATTTTGGCAACACGGGCCACAGTAGCCGAGATTCCCACGCCGCAAGTAGGAATGATCTCGCCGTCTTCGGTCACGTCGCACGCTTCGATCACCGCCACGTTGATGTCTCCCAGCAAGCCGTAACGGATGCTTTGAGCTAGAGTGGACAAGTGCAAGTCAACATAGTTCACTTCTCCCTGGTTGATTGCTTTTCGCAAGTCGTTGTTTGTCTGGTAGGGTGCCCTGAAATTGATTGCATTGGCACGGGTCAACTCGCCGTCGAGCTTGTCGCCTGTGGATGCTCCTGTTAATACATTGATCTTGAAAGGATTTCCTTTTTCATGTTCAGCCTTTGCTATTTTGGCCACCGCCGTCGGAATTACCTTCGGGCAACCTGCATGAGTGAATCCGCTGAATCCTACATTGTCTCCATTCTTGATAAGGCTTGCCGCCTCATCCGCACTTACAAATTTTAACGCCATTTTAGTTTATAATCTAGTTATGATTGAATTATTTATGGTGATTTTCATTTTCTATGCAAAGCCGTTTGGGCCAAAATGATTAAGTAGATATGTTAAACCAATGAACCACTCCTCTTCCTGGATGTTTACTATATGGCTCATTGTAGTTCTCAAACACGAGATACCTGTAATTGTTAATAATCATTCAGTATGCAAATATTAGCCCGATACAATGCTTTCAGTAGCTATAAATTAACTATTTTTGCCGACCCTGCAAAATTACAAAATAAATGTCTTGCATGGTCAACTTTTATCAAAGAAAATATACATAATCAGCTTCGGGCTGACGGCTTTTAAACGGCGGCTGCAAATCGGCAGCTACAAGCCCGAAACGACAGCTAATCACTTTTAATTTATAATTTTATGAACGTAGAACAAGGACTGGACTCTAAATCCACGACTGAAACAGGAGAAAAGAAACTATTTATCGAAACTTACGGCTGCCAGATGAACGTAGCCGACAGTGAGGTGGTGGCCTCTATCATGGGAATGAGTGGCTTTACGGTCACCGACAAGCTGGAAGATGCCAATGCCGTCTTCGTGAACACTTGCTCGGTGCGCGACAATGCCGAACAACGGGTGGTGCAACGCCTGGAGTATTTCAATGCCATCAAAAAGAAAAAGCAAAAGGGTCTCATTATCGGCGTGTTGGGGTGTATGGCTGAACGGGTGAAGGAAGAATTAGTGGAAAAACACCACGTAGATGTGGTGGTAGGCGCTGATGCCTATCTCGATTTGCGAAGCCTGATCGCATCTGCCGAACAAGGAGAAAAAGCGGTGAACGTGCAACTCTCCAAAACTGAAACTTACAAGGATGTGATTCCTTTGAAAATAGGGGGAAACACCATCTCTGGATTCATTTCCATCATGCGGGGCTGCGATAAATTCTGCACCTATTGCATCGTCCCCTTCACTCGCGGACGCGAACGTAGCCGTGAGCCGGAGAGT
>MKRS01000718.1 GCA_001897035.1 Bacteroidales bacterium 45-6 | reverse complement strand
TGAGGAAACGCATGGAAGTTCCTGCGGCCCCTACATCCACCAGGTTATTGTGAGATTCGAAGGCCTTCACCATCACCCGGGTGTCGTCGCAGTCGGACAAATTATCGATCCTCTCGGAGCTACTACTCAATCCCTTAAGAATTAATGCTCTATTGCTGATACTTTTCGAGGATGGTAGCTTAATTGTTGATTTGAATTCGTGTGGCGCGGTTAAAACGTATTTCATTGCTTGTTTTTCGAAGTAATATTATCTGGCAAAAATAGCAAAAAAAACGGTCACAAGAAGGCCTTAGGCGCAAACATTCATGTTTCTTAACGTGGAACAAGTTGACAACGAAAGGCCATCTGCAACCATCGGTTTTTCCCCCGAAATTGTTACCTTTGTGTCTCTTTTAGAAAATTCAAACCCAGATGCAAAAAATCGACATTTGTTGCGTAGGCCACATCACGCTGGACAAGGTGGTTACGCCCCGCCAAACAGTATATATGCCAGGAGGCACTTCTTTCTACTTTTCCCATGCCATTCGCCATTTCAGCGACATCAACTATTTATTGGTCACATCATTAGCTGAATCAGAGATGAAGGTTGTGGCCGATTTACAGGCCAAAGGCATCTCAGTCAATGTCTTTACCTCTGCCCATTCGGTCTATTTCGAAAACATTTATGGCGACAATCCCGACAACCGGACGCAACGCGTGCTGGCCAAAGCCGATCCTTTTTCTTTTCAGCAAGTGAAAAATATAGATGCCACCTACTTCCACCTGGGCGCATTGCTTGCCGATGATTTTCCCTTGGAGATGGTGAAGGAACTTTCCCGAAAAGGACTTGTCTCCATCGACTCCCAGGGATACTTGCGGGAAGTTAGGGATCAAAATGTGTATGCCATTGATTGGAACGACAAGCGGGAAGCCTTGAAATACATCCACACGCTCAAAGTAAACGAACTCGAAATGGAGGTGCTCACCGGCTATTCGGACATACAGAAGGCGGCACGCCTCTTGCACGAATGGGGCGTGGCGGAAATACTAATCACTTTGGGAAGCCTCGGATCGGTGATTTTCGACGGGCAAAATTTTCACAAGATCCCGGCCTACAAGCCCGCGGAAGTGGTGGATGCGACGGGATGCGGCGACACATACAACATTGGATATCTCTACCAAAGAGCCAAAGGAAAATCAATACAGGAAGCGGGGGAATTTGCCGCCGCCATGGCCACCATCAAGATCGGGAAAAGCGGACCTTTTGAAGGGACGGCAGCCGATGTGATGGACGTGATCCGTACCGCAGAGAAGGTAATGCCCGAAATTTGACAACGACAGCCTGATATGCTAAAAAGAACGGCCTGGCGAATTTTGAAATTCGCCAGGCCGTTCTTTTTTCCGGAAGCAATTATCAACACATCCGTCATCCCCTCTTCATCGTCTTGCTCAACGATACGATGAGCAAAATACATATCCCGATGAATCCCACGCTGAGGTAAGCTATTTCCAATCCCCAGTGTTTGGACACGAATCCCACAAAAACATTTGTCACCAAAGGTCCCACAAAGCTGATCCCCGACATGATGGTCAATGCAGCTCCCACGGGGATGGATTTCACTTTTTCGCCCACGATGCTGTAAATGGTCGGTACGATGCACGAAATGCCCAGCCCGATCAGCATGAAGCCAATGGAATTCACCACAACCTTGAGGGCCATCGATTCGGCATGGCCAATCAATATGGAGGAAGTGAAAAAGCCGATGAAGATAAGCGTCCCTGCAATTTTCAGGACAGTCGGTTTCGACCAGATGCGGTAGGCGTAATTGGCCAAAAGGCGTCCAGCGGTCATCATCACCATGAACACGAGGAAGCCCACCTGCATCGTCTTGGGAGCATGGATCGTGGACTCGAAATAGACATTACTCCAATCGAACATCGTGTTTTCAATAATCAGCGCAAACAACCACACCAACCCGAGTTGAAAGAGAATCGTCTCGGAGAAAATAACTTTCCAGTCGAATCTCGCCTTCTCTTCTTTCTGCGTTTGCTCATCCTTCCTGTCAGAAGCCACGTCGTCCAGCAGGAATCGAAAACTATACACCACGACAGCCAAGCACAACACGGTGACAAGCATGAAATGCACTCCCGGCGACACGTTGAGATTAATCACCAGAAAACCGATGAGTGCGCCTGCGCACGCCGCTATGCTCCAGCCGGCATGGAAGGTGGCGATGATTGTTCGCCCATACATCCGCTCCACCTCTATGGCCTGCGTATTGAGAGAAATATCTGTCATGTTCCAGCAGATGCCGAACAGGGTGAAGAATGTCCCCAAAATGTATATGTTGGAGGTGAGCCCTATGAAAAACAAGGAAACGATGAATCCGCCAAGGCTGACAAGCACCGTGTTTTTGCTGCCGATGCGCTGCATGAGGAATCCCACAATGGGGATCGCCAGGAATTTGCCGATCGGCTGCAATGTCACCAGCAAGCCGAAATGAAGCAAGTCGCTCAAGTCGAAGGAGGATTTGATGTCGGTGAGCCGGCTTGCCCAGCTCGCAAAGCACAAGCCTTGGGCCAGAAACAGGGACAATACGGCGTAACGTATTTTTTCTTTGGAGTAAGAAACGGAATTCGCTGTTGGCATGGAAGTCTAAGTTTTGATTTGGAGGCAATTTCGTATAAAAAAAGACTTCCCCGTAGTGTGTAGGGAAGTCTTCTTCAGTATCGTGTCGGCAACGTTATTCAGCGTTCAACGTAAAACGTTTGAATGCTGTAACGCTCAATTCCTTGTCTTGTTTTGCCAAATATTGGGCAACCGTGATTTTTGAATCCTTGATGAAGTCTTGTTGCAACAAAGTGTATTCTTTGAAGAACTTGGTCACTGCACCTTCGGCAATACGATCCAGCAGGTTTTCTGGCTTGCCAGCTTCGATAGCCTTTTCTTTCGCGATCTTTCTTTCGCGATCCTTCGTTTCTTCAGAAACCTCTTCGGGAAGAATCGAAACAGGATTCATCGCAGCAATTTGCATGGCGATGTCTTTACCCACTTGTTCGGCCACATTGGCTTTGTTGAAACCAACAATTGTCGCCAATTTGTTTCCAGGGTGAATGTAAGCGAAAACTGTAGGAGCAGAAATCGATTCGAATGCGCCCAGTTCCATCTTTTCACCAGTGATTCCACTGCGGTCGGTGATGATGTCCGATACTTTACGTCCTTCGATCTCTAGATTTTTCAAAGCTTCTGCATCGGCGGGCTTGCCTGCCAATGTGTTTTCGAGTATCGTTTTAGCCATTCCCACGAAGTCAGCATTGATAGCCACAAAGTCAGTTTCGCATTTGATAGCTACCAAAGCAGCGTAACCGTCCACTGTTCCAGCAAGCACGCAACCTTCTGAAGCGTCGCGGTCTTCACGTTTTGCAGCAAAAGCCTGTCCTTTTTTGCGGATCACCTCGATTGCCTTATCTATTTCGCCATTTGCTTCGGTCAAAGCATTTTTGCAATCCATCATTCCCGCGCCTGTCATTTTGCGCAAGTGTTGGATGTCAGCCATTGAAATTGCCATGTTTCTTTTTTTATTTAATAGATTGTTAAATAGTTTTTTCTGAATAAGTTGTTTCGCAGAGAGTGAAAAAAGCTAAGCTCAGACTCTAAGAGAAGACTCTCAGAAACCAAAACTTAGCTTCTTTTTATTTTGTGCTATGCACGATTACTCCTCGTCTTCTTTGATGAATTTGCTTGCAACGGCAGCGTTGATCGCTTCTTCATCTTCTTTGGCTACGCGTTCTTTTTTCGCTTTAGCTTTGCGTTCGCGTGGAGTCCCGTCTTCGTCTTCTTGAGCTTCAGCAGCATTCGAATCCGCCTTTTCAATCTTTCTTTCTTCAAAACCTTCCTTCATAGCTTCGCACAAAGAGCCGATGATGATTTCGATCGATTTTGCAGCGTCGTCGTTGGCTGGGATAGCGAAGTCCACATCGTTGGGGTTCGAGTTGGTATCTACGATACCGAAAACAGGAATACCCAATCGTTTGGCTTCTTTCACGGCGATTCCTTCTTTCACGATGTCAACCACGAACAAAGCCGATGGAAGACGTGTCATGTCCTGGATAGAACCCAAAGTCTTTTCCAATTTGGCACGTTGGCGTGTGATTTGAAGTTTTTCTCTTTTGGACAAGGTATCGAAAGTTCCGTCTTTGATCATCTTGTCGATGCTCGACATCTTCTTCACCGCCTTGCGGATAGTTGGGAAGTTGGTAAGCATACCACCGGGCCAGCGTTCGATCACATAGGGCATATTGATGCCACCAGCTAAATCTGCAACCACCTGTTTTGCTTGCTTTTTAGTAGCAACAAACAAGATTTTCTTTCCTGATTTAGCAATTTGTTTCAGAGCTGCAGCCGATTCCTCAGCTTTTGCAATGGTTTTGTATAGGTCGATGATGTGAATACCGTTGCGCTCCATGAAGATGTAGGGCGCCATAGCGGGATTCCATTTTCTTTTCAAGTGTCCGAAGTGTACTCCGGCTTCTAATAATTGGTCAAATGTTAATTTAGCCATGATTGTTTTTAATTGTTCGTTTACTTTCTTTTTCAAAATCGAATTGCCGGGTAGCTCATCGGATCGAGGTCCGGGCAATTTAGATACTAAACGCTGAGTTATATAGCAAGCCGGGTCAGGCACACAAGCGGAATAACCGCACACCTAGTTCCGGCAGACTGATATGTATTAACGTTTTGAGAACTGGAATCTTTTCCTGGCTTTGGGCTGTCCCGGTTTTTTGCGTTCAACAACGCGTGGGTCACGAGTCATAAATCCTTCTGCTCTCAATGCCGGTTTGTCTTCAGCGTTGATCTTCACCAAAGCACGGGCGATTCCCAGACGAGCGGCTTCCGCCTGTCCTTTGTATCCGCCACCGTTCAAGTTGATGTTGATGTCGTATTTTTCAGCCACACCCAACTTATTGAGCGGTTGTTTCACCACGTACTGAAGAATAGATGAAGGGAAGTATGTTTCTAACTCACGTTTGTTGATAACAATTTTACCGGTTCCTTCGCTTACGAACACACGGGCCACAGCGGCTTTGCGTCTTCCTAGTGCATTAATTGCTGTCATTGTTATTATTTAAGAGAGTTAATATCGATTGATTTGGGCGTTTGAGCCTGGTGAGGATGTTCAGCACCTTCATAAACGTACAAGTTTTTCAAGACTGCCGCACCCAATTTGTTCTTGGGCAACATCCCTTTCACTACTTTCTGAAGAAGCCTGTCAGCTCCCTTTGCCATCAAATCGGCGG
>MKRS01000717.1 GCA_001897035.1 Bacteroidales bacterium 45-6 | reverse complement strand
GTCAGAAATTACTGATTTTATACTTAATGATTTGGAAGCTGCAGCCCAGGTGCTTCCTTTAAAATACACTAAAGCTGAGGAAATCGGAAGAGCTACCAAGGGTATTGCACTTGCTTTAAAATCCAGGATAGCCCTATTTAACAATAAATGGGATGTGTCTTCTGATGCGGCAAAAAGAGTTATTGACTTGTCTGTTTATGAACTTGAGCCCGATTATGCTTCATTATACCTGAAAGAAAAACAACTGGTGTCTAAAGAAATAATGTTTATGCTTCACTACAAGTCAGGAGTCCAAACACATCTGGGGCCGAAATGGGTAGCGCCAAGAATGTCTTCCGGATTTGCGGGCCTGATTCCTACACAATCAATGATTGATTCTTATTTGTGCCTGGATGGCCTTACAATTGACAAATCTCCCGACTATGATCCGGCGCATCCGTTTGATAATCGTGATCCCAGGTTAAACTATAGTTGCATAGTACCCGGTTCTATTTTTAATGGTTATCAATATGAAACACATAAAGATAGCGTGCGGTGCTGGAATTATAACGTAACGCCAGCGGTCCGGGTTACTAATCAGGACGCCACTAATGCCTTTGCATCCTTTTCGGGTTATTGTTGGCGTAAATACAGTGATATAAGAGATCCAAGTTATCTGTCGCTTTCGGAGACTGGTATCATCCTTATGAGATATGCCGAAGTACTGTTAAATTATGCTGAAGCAAAGATTGAAGCAAACAATATAGATCAATCAGTATATGATGCCATAAATAAATTAAGGGACAGGGTGGACATGCCACTGGTTACGGGAGGCAAATCACAGGAAGAGCTTCGCTCAATTATAAGAATAGAAAGGAAGTCGGAATTGGCTTTTGAAGGCCTTCGGCTTTACGATATACGACGCTGGGGAATTGCGGAAAATGTATTAAACGGACCTTTGTATGGCAGAATACCCAGAGGGCTACTTAGCTCGGCGCCGGTTGTTGATGAGAATGGGACCCCAAATTATTCGAATGTTTCCAATCGTTCAGAGATGAGGGTTATCGAACAAAGAGTAGTTGATAAGAATAAAAACTAT
>MKRS01000716.1 GCA_001897035.1 Bacteroidales bacterium 45-6 | reverse complement strand
AATCTGGCCTTCCACTTTTCGCAACTGCACATTATTCCTAAAAGACATTACGACAAGGAGATAGCCTTTTGCCCTCTCATCCAATTCTCGCCGTCCATTCCATCCCGCTGACATCTATCAGTCGCAAAGAATAATCCCGGTTGACGGCGACCCCTTTCAGGTTGATGGAAATATCCGCCTTCGCTCCTAACGGAATCACAAGGCTATGCTTTCCGGGTTTCACTTTCGCCACATACAGGTTTTTAATATTCCCCGGGGAAAACCTCGACAAATCATTCGCATCCAACGATTTCACCACCTCTCCTTTTTCGTTCAAAACTTCTATCCCAACAAGGAACGAACCGTAAACATCTATACCCTCCGTCCGATACACTTCGAAGTTCAAGTTTGAATCTTCTACCCGGACATTCGATATTTCCACCTTGGGCTTGACCGACAGATTGTGCAATTTTCCCCAAACACCTCCATGAAAGACCTGATTGGTCAGTAAGGCTACGCCAAAAATAAAAAACGAAAAAAACAACACCAGCGGCTTCAGATTATTCACCGGCAACAGACCTGATGCTATCCACGGAAACCATTTCTTTCGTGTAAACGAAAGTCCCGTACCAGTGAGATAATTATCCACAGAATAGCCACCGCTTCCCGCAAGGAAGAGACTGAAACCTCCGGCCAAGCCCAAAATCCCGATTTGCCACTCATCCAGACAAGTAGAGCCAAGCCAGCCTGAGCCCATAAGTATCCCGAAAGCCAGGCCGAACACGCCAATGCTCATCAAACGGGTAAACAAACCCAACATAATGAATAACCCCACAATTGCCTCCACGACAGTGAACGCCACCATCGCCAAATGCAAATCGCCGGGATGCGTCACCAAATATTCAATGACAGGCTTTATGCCGAAAGCATTGGGTAGGAAGTGATTGAATTTTTCACCTATGTAACCATTTGTATCCGGAATAAGTTTGTTTTCCAAAACGAGCCTTCGCCAGAAAGCGGAAAAATAGGTCCAGCCGATGACTAACCTCAACGACAAGCTGAAAAGTCCGGGTAAATTTGAAACCGAAGCCAATCTATTATTATTCATACAATTAATATTTTTTATTCAACTTATAATGCTATTGTTTTGTATCCCTGTTCTTCCAGTCCGAAAAAATAAGTGAGTCCATTGTCGGTGATGGGAGTTTCTGCCGGAAGCAACGACTTGTCTATACCCAATTGCTGGACGGAGAGTCCGCAAATTAAGATTTTGAGCCCGTGGTTTTTCACCGCATCCACAACGAATCGCTGCAGTTCTTTCTCTTGCGAAAGGTCTTTCACCACCTCACCGCAAGTCACAATTTGAAAATCGATTTTGCCGCTTTTGTTCTTAAAATTTTCACCGGTAAGAATGCCCGCTTTCAGGAGTTGCAATTTCATCACCAGCAAGGCATATTTACCATCTTGTTTTATAGACTGTTCCGTTTTGCGAATTTCGCCAGCGGTTTGGGCATGTGCATAGGAACTTGCTCCCAACAATGCACATAGCAGTAAGGCATTTATATAAAATTTCATTTTGGATAAATTAATTGGTTTTGTAAAAGATTTTTATCGAGACCGAGCAAACGTGCAGCCTCAAGAAATCAGTTGATACAATAGTATATGTAGCCTTTCTGTCCGAAATGAGATTTCGCCAGAAGGGACAACGATGCTCCTTTTATTGAAGGGTAAAAGAGCAGAAAGAGGATAAAATCAAATTAGAAGTTTTCCGAAACGCAAGAAAGAAGGAACCTTTTCCTTGTATCGGTTATAGGTGTCGGGTAAAACAAATATTTCGCAGGAAACAAGGGAATTTGCCAAATTCGGATTCCCGTCATCTTCAAACGGTAAAACCTGCTTTTGGCTTTTTTGTTCACCATGTATTTGCGTAAAGGAACAAAAACTGGAGTTGAGCACACATGTTTTTTGCGCATTTACAGGTTGCTTGGCCTCCTGATTAAGATCGATGTTGAGCCAATGCTTGATTTCCCTGCGCACGGAACATGGAAGAGCCATCAGCGCAATTAATGCAATGATTGAAAAATTTCGATATGTCGATCTTGAAAGATGCATGATGAGCGAAGTTAGCATTTTGTGGCGATCAGCATACATCTGGGAAATTCTTTTAATATTAGTTTGGATATTTTACGGAAGCTGCATAGCGTGCAGGCTTGCGTAGCCATTAAAAGTGGTTGAGTGAAAAAATTTTAATGAGAAAACAAGTGGTTGTGACCTTGCGACCGAATAACCAAAGTTTCTTGGTAATTCGATGGCAAGGTCGCTCCACCAAAGAATTAGCCCTTTACCTTGATTACCTTGTACCAGATTGTCCCATCGCGGAGAACAGCTTGATACTGGATTCCGTCCACTTCGTAGTATGTGTTCCCATCAATGACAAATTCTTTTCCCCCTTTGGGTACCAATTCCACCAATGCCCCCACAGGCGGTTGCACAACGACATAACCTTCGTCTCTGACTACATAATAGGTGCCTGCATAGTAATAATAGGGAAGTCCGCCCACATAGAAAGTGGCGTATCCGACAGGAAGAACCCTCAGCCGGAAGCCGATGGGGGGCGCCACTACCACGTAGCCCCTGCCGTGGGGACGATAATACACTCCGCCGTGGTAAACATACCGTGTTCCACCAAAACTAACCCATGCCCCACCCCGAGGTGCCGTCGTGACAATGGCCCCGCGAGTGACTACCACTCCGCGTACGGGTTGATGCGCTGATATTTTTCCCACGCACAATGCGCCGATGCTGATCCAAAGGATGAATAGCATGTTGCTATTCCATGATCTTCCCCAATAAAATAGATTTTTCATAATTTTGCTTGATTAAAGAAAGTTATACCACCATATTTAATATCCCAAAGTATATTTGAGGCCAAGTTGCAGGAATGCTCCCCGCTCGTTGGCCTCGTTCACGATGTCAGATTTCACTTGCCCGAAATTGCCGCTGATGCTCCAAGTATCGTGTTCGGGCAAGGTGTAGCTTCGTATTTGCCTTGAAAAAGTGTATCCTACCGACGGGCAAATCCACCAATTGCCCGCCAGCCGCCTGTTGGCAAATAAGGCAAGCGAACGTTCCCTGACCCAGAGCCAGTCGTAGTTCTGGTTGGCCGATTCTCCGCTGATGACATTATTCGAGATTTCCACCCCATAGTTCCAGCGGGAAGAAGGTGCATAACGCACATTGAGGTTGAGCGGCATTCGTCCCGAAAAGGTCCAGTTCTCAACGGGCTTCCATTGAAGACGGAAGACTGGGATCAGAAAATTGTTTTTGTAGCGGTGCGAATAAGCCAGCCCGAGTGAATAACCGAATACGGGGTTCATCTTCGAAAAAATCAACGCCGAATTGAAAGTCCATCCCGCACGGCTCGTGAATGGATCGCTCCACGAAGGGGCAACAATCCATTGCCAGCGGGTGTTGTGGCTCGCTTTGTATTGCAAGATCGTGCGTAAACTCAGTTCCTGCAAGGAATTGTCGGTGACGAAATCGTCCTGTTCGAGCGCCTGATACTTGTATCCGGGACAAACGGCAAGCATCCATTTTTCTTGTCGGACAACCGGGACGGCGATGTCCGCCTGAAAGGATGGGCCTACAAAGTCGCCGCCTTTGAATGGGGTGTATTCCACCGAGAGCGGAGTCAAATCCTGCGCAAACAGGTGCGACGCCGCTCCCGAAGCCAAAATGTATAAAAGGAGGAAGTATTTTTTCATCTGCTGTTCTTTTTTTACTGTGTGAATTAGCTGTTAGCTATCAGCCCATCCTGCATCTCGATGGTTCGGTCGGTGTTGCGGGCAAAATCGTTGTCGTGTGTCACGCAAATGATGGTTTGCCCGAATTCGCGCGCCAGGTTCCGGAAAATATCCTGCACGGCAAGCGAATTTTTGCTGTCGAGATTACCCGTAGGCTCGTCTCCCATGATGACCGAAGGCCTGTTTATCAATGCCCGGGCAATCGCCACCCGCTGCTGCTGCCCTCCCGAAAGCTTGTTGGCCGGTTTCAGGGCTTGGTCTTCGAGGTCGAGCAGGCGAAGGCTTTCGTAGGCATTGTGTTCGATCTCCTCGACAGGGATTCTACCGAGACGTTTTGCGGGAATCATCACGTTTTCGAGAGCAGAAAACTCCGGCAGAAGATAGTGGAATTGAAACACAAAGCCGATGTGTTCGTTGCGAAATGCCGACAAGCGATTTTGCGACTGCCCGGTAAGCCGTTCGCCATTGATGGTGAGGCCCCCTTCGTAGTCGGTGTCCATCGTGGACAACACATAAAGCAGGGTGGATTTTCCCGAACCCGATTTCCCCACGATGGAAAGGAATTCCCCCTTCCGAACGTCGAAACTCACCCCTCGGAGCACTTGAAAGGGCGACGGATCGTAGAAATATTTCACCAGATTCGTCACTTCCAAAGCCTTTTGCGTATGTTGAGACTCATTCATTGTCTTTCTTTTTAATTTATTGCCGATTTATCCCCGGATAATGACCACGGGATCGATTTTCGACGCCTTGCGCGCCGGAAGGTAGCCAGCCAAAAGTGTGGTCAGCATCCCGAACACCACTGCGAGGACAAAATCCTCGGTTTTGTACAGGATGGGAAGTGTGCTCAATCCAGCGATTTTGAAAGGAACAAGGTTGATGAGCATGGAGAAAACCACTCCAAGGATCAAACCCGAAATAGCCCCAAGCACACCGATGATGGAGGCCTGCGTGAGAAAAATGTACAGGATGTCGCTGCCTGAAAAGCCCATCGCCTTTAAGATGGCAATTTCCCTGATCTTCTCGTTGATGGTCATGTTCATGATGTTGTAGATGCCAAACCCGGCCACCAACAAGATGGTGAGCGACACAGCCAAAGCAATGATGCTCCTCATCTGCGATGCAGCCAAAAGTTGCTGGTTGGCTTCCTGCCAAGTCTCGATGTTGTACTGGATGCTGGGTTGAAGGTCAGCCTTCACAAAGTTCGTCTGGTCTCGGTCGGTTAGATTCACGAGGATGTCGCTCGAATAATCGGAATTTTTACCCAGCAACTGGCGGGTAGTGCCGATGTTCATGTATGCGCGGGACTTGTCCACGTCTTTCACCGACGTCTCGATAAGCCCGGCCACCGTGTAATTTTTGGACACGCCGTCGGGAGTAAGGATATTCACGTTGTCATTCACTTTCACGCCGAGGTTTTTGGCCAAGATCGAGCCCAATATCACCGAAGGTTTCTGGTAGTTGAGTTCGCTCCATTGTCCTTCTATCACCTTTGAGGCCGATCCAAACATCTTGT
>MKRS01000715.1 GCA_001897035.1 Bacteroidales bacterium 45-6 | reverse complement strand
TCCCCGCGAATTTGGACACATCACGAGCCGTTTGCGCAAGCCGTGTAAAGTGGTGGTTGGCTACTGGAAAGACGAAGCAACCCAGAAAAAAATTGCTGATTGGCAACGTGTATGCGCCGGATGGGCAGATTCTCAAGACTTGCTCATCATCCGTTTCGGCGACAACATGAACAACGTAGCCGTTACTGACGGCGACAAAGTGGAAGCCGAAATCCGTCTCGGATACCATGTGGACAATGCTCCCATTGCTAAGTTGGTTCCTTACGTGAACGCAGTGACCGATGCTGAAATCGATGCGTTGGTGGCCGAATACGAAAAAATATACGATTTTGCCGCAGATTGCAAAAAAGGAACGGAAAAATACCAGGTAGTTCGTGCTGCCGCTGCCCAGGAAATAGGCCTTCGCCGCTTCTTGCAAGACAAGGGAGCAAAAGCTTTCACCACCAGCTTCAACGAATTGGAAGGAATGAGCCAGCTGATGGGATTCGCTTCGCAACGTTTGATGGCCGAAGGCTACGGATTCGGAGCCGAAGGCGACTGGAAATCTGCCGCATTGGTTCGCACCATGTGGGTGATGGGACAAGGTCTTCCCGGCGGACAATCTTTCTTGGAAGATTACACCTTGAACTTTGACGGCGAAAATAGCACCATCCTCCAATCGCACATGTTGGAAATCAACCCTGAAATTACAGGTGTGAAGCCCCGCATGGAAGTGCATTTCTTGGGAATCGGCGATGCCGGCGTTTGTGCCCGTCTCGTGTTCCAGGCGCACAAAGGCGAAGGGGTGGCTGCCACCATCGTGGACATGGGCAACCGTTTCCGCATGATCGTGAACGAAGTGGAAGTGTACGAACCCCAAGCTTTGCCTAAGCTTCCGGTGGCTTGCGCATTGTGGAAACCGATGCCTAACTTCGAGATCGGAGCAGGAGCCTGGATTCTTGCCGGTGGAACGCACCACTCCAGCTTCTCGTTTGCTGTGACAACAGAAATGTTGGAAGACTATGCCGAAATTGCAGACATCGAATTGCTTATTATCGACAAGGATACCACGATCCGTCAGTTCCGTCAGGATTTGCGCAACAACGAAGTCTATTACATGTTAAACAAGGCATTGCAATAATTACGAATGTGCCAATAAAGCAATATGCCAGTGTGCCAATTTGATTGAATAAATTGGCATATTGGCACATTATCGCATCGGCATATTTTCAAATCTACTAATTGAATCATGAAATACGTTATAGGTCTTGATTATGGCTCCGACTCTTGTCGTGCCCTGATCGTGGAAGCCGAGACCGGAAAAGAAGTGGCTTCCGCCGTAAAATACTACAAAAGATGGAAAGACGGCAAATATTGCCAGCCATTGAAAAACCAATACCGCCAACATCCGCTTGACTATGTCGAAGGGCTTGAAGAATCTGTAAAAGAGGCTTTGAGCAAATCTCCGAAAGGTGTAGCTGAAAATGTTGTCGGCATTTCGTTTGATACCACAGGATCCACTCCTGCGTTGATAGACAAGGACGGGCAAGTGTTGGCACTTCGCCCGGAGTTTGCTGAAAACCCGAATGCTATGTTTGTCCTCTGGAAGGATCACACAGCTATCAAGGAAGCAGCCCGGATCAACGAACTGGCTGCAACTTGGGATGTGGACTACACAGCTTACGAAGGTGGAATCTATTCCAGCGAATGGGTGTGGGCAAAGATCGCTCACGTGCTTCGCGAAGACGAATCGATCCGCAGTGAAGCGCACAGCTGGGTGGAACATTGCGACTGGATGCCCGCTTTGATTACAGGAACTACTGCTCCCGACAAAATCGTTCGAGGACGTTGTTCGGCTGGACATAAGGCGATGTGGCTGAAAGAGTGGGGTGGGCTTCCTTCCGAAGAATTCTTGGTAGCCATCGAACCCCTGCTGAAAGGATACCGTGCCAATCTGTATGAAGATACGTACACCAGCGACGTGGCCGTAGGGAATCTTACTCCCGAATGGGCAGAACGTCTCGGCCTTACAACCAATGTGAAGGTGGGCGTCGGTGCTTTTGACTGCCACATGGGTGCTGTGGGTGCTGAAATCAAACCCAAATCGTTTGTTCGCGTGATTGGAACTTCCACTTGCGACATCATGGTGGCTTCTTACGAAGACATGAAGCACAAGTTGATTCCCGGAATCTGCGGGCAGGTTGACGGATCTGTTATTCCTGGCTACATTGGTTTGGAAGCCGGACAATCGGGATTCGGCGACATCTATGCCTGGTTCAAAAAAGTACTGGCTTGGCCAATCGATAATATTTTGGCAAAAACAGCTTTGATCGATGAGAATACGAAAGAAAAACTAATTGAGGAAACGCTCGACAGTATTATTCCCGCATTGGCCGAAGAGGCTGTGAAAGTTCCTGCCGGCGAGAGCTCGGTGCTCGCTATCGATTGGATGAATGGCCGCCGCACGCCTGATGCCAGCCAGCTGGTGAAAGGCACGATTACGGGCTTGAACCTCGGAAGCTCGGCTCCGTTGATTTTCCGCGCGTTGGTGGAAGCCACAGCGTTTGGATCGAAAGCCATTGTGGACAGGTTTCTGGAAAACGGCATTGAGATCGACTCGGTGATCGGTATCGGGGGAATTTCGTTGAAGTCTCCTTTCGTTATGCAGACCTTGGCCGATGTGTTGGGAATGCCTATCAAGGTAGCTCGCTCCGAACAGGCTTGCGCATTTGGCGCATCCATGTTTGCAGCCGTAGTTGCAGGCGTGTATCCAAATGTGGAAGCCGCTCAAAAAGCGATGGGACAAGGATTTGCTTCAGAATTCTATCCGAATGAAGAAAATCACAAGGTGTATCTCGAATTGTATAAAAAATACCAGTCTCTTGGTAAATTTACTGAACAACAACTGTTTACTTAAATCTTAAATACAATCAGATTTTATGAATTGGAATTCACATGAATTTATTTGGCTCGACTGGGTGATTATCATAGTCGGGATTTTGGCTGTGGCGTGGGCCGTATGGCGTTCGATACAGAAAGACAAGCGTTTGCAGCAAGGTGCAAACAGTGAAGATTACTTGTTTGGCAAAGGCGAACCGTGGTATATCATCGGTGCGGCTATTTTTGCAGCAAACATTGGTTCTGAACACCTCGTCGGTCTTGCCGGCACAGGAGCAAAGAACGGTGTTGGCATGGCTCACTGGGAGATGCAAGGCTGGATGATTTTGATTCTGGGCTGGCTTTTCGTGCCGTTCTATCAATTGATGAACAACAAGCTCGGGAAAATCATCACGATGCCCGACTTCCTGAAAAATCGCTACACACCCCGCACGGGTTCGTGGTTGTCGATCATTACGCTGATTGCCTACATCTTGACTAAGGTGAGTGTGACTGCCTTCACGGGTGGTATTTTCATGGAAAGTTTGCTTGGCTTGCCTTTCTGGTATGGAGCTATCGGCTTGATCGTGTTGACTGGTATTTTTACAGTTTTGGGAGGTATGAAAGGGGTAATGACCCTCTCGGCCATTCAGACTCCGATTCTTATTATAGGTTCATTCCTTGTGCTTTTCTTGGGGCTGAGTGCTCTTGGTGATGGCAATATTGCTCACGGCTGGACTGCCATGATGGATTATGCCAGAAGTTTGGGAGTAGGTGCAGATGGTCATGCTTATGGTACAAACCACATGTTCCACTTCGAAACGGGTGACCCGATGTATGATGAATATCCCGGATTTTGGGTATTTATCGGAGCATCTATTATTGGCTTCTGGTATTGGTGCACCGACCAGCACATCGTGCAACGTGTGCTTGGACAAACAAAAGGCGAGGCCAACGATGTGGTGATGAAGCGTGCCCGCAGAGGAACTATTGCTGCCGGTTATTTCAAATTGCTTCCGGTGTTTATGTTCTTGATTCCGGGTATGATTGCGGCTGCGTTGTCGGCCCGTCCCGATAGCGGATTTACACTCACTGATCCCGATACTGCCTTTGGCTCCATGGTTAAATTTGTGTTGCCTGCAGGTGTGAAAGGGATTGTCACCATCGGGTTTATATCCGCGCTGGTTGCCTCTTTGGCGGCATTCTTCAACTCCTGTGCCACCTTGTTTACCGAAGATTTCTACAAACCGATGTTCAAGGGCAAGAGCGAAGCCCGTTATGTATTAGTAGGCCGTATTGCAACCATCGTAGTGGTGGTACTTGGAATTATATGGATACCGGTCATGATGAGCTTGGGTAGCCTTTATTCCTACCTACAAGGTATCCAGTCGCTATTAGCACCTGCTATGGTGGCAGTGTTCGTAATGGGTATATTTTCCAAGAAAATTACACCTAAGGCAGGTGAAGCTGGCTTGATTATTGGTTTCTTGATTGGTATGGCACGTTTGCTCACCAACATCTTTACCAATACAGGCAAGGACACGATGACCGGCTGGTTCTGGGAATCTACTCATTGGTTCTGGCATACCAACTGGCTTATTTTTGAAATCTGGTTGCTTGTCTTTATCATGTTGCTGATGGTGGTGGTGTCTTTCTTCACACCGAAGCCAACCGCTCAGCAGATAGACGCTATCACTTTCACTGGCGACTACAAAAAGCTTATCAAACAGAGCTGGAGCAAGTGGGACGTTATCGCCTCACTTGGAGTAGTGGTTCTTTGTGGTTTGTTTTACTGGTACTTCTGGTAATTTCTTATCCAATAGCAAATAGCAATTTTAGCTGTTAGCTGATAGCTTTTGGCACTTAGCGGATCGTTTCTTTTCAAAAACATACCGGCTATGAGCTATCGGCTAACGGCTGACAGCTAATTAATTTATATTCGATTATGAAAAGAATATTTTTAAGTTTAGCCATATTGGCTTCTATGTCAGTTTCTTCCATAGCGCAGGATTATACCTTCGTGGTCGATGCCAAAAAGCCTGGCGTGCCTATTCAGCCCGACATGTATGGCATCTTCTTCGAGGATATAAATTTTGGGGCCGACGGCGGATTGTATGCAGAATTGATTAAAAACCGTTCGTTCGACTTCACCAATGCGCCTCTCACCGGATGGACAGCCTACGGCTTGGTGAGCGTGCAGGACAAGGGCGGTCCTTTTGACCGCAACCCGCATTACGTTCGCCTGACCAACAAGTTTGAATTGTTGACCGGGACGGGGCTTGTCAACGAAGGTTTCAAAGGAATCGGAATTAAAAAGGACGAGAAATACAAGTTTTCGGTATATGCCCGCGCCTATGGCGACAAGCCCGTGAAAATTTTTGCAGAGTTCATCGACAGCAAAAATGAAAACCGTGGCCGTGCCGAGATCGAAATATCGGGTAAGGAA
>MKRS01000714.1 GCA_001897035.1 Bacteroidales bacterium 45-6 | reverse complement strand
CACTTGCTTGTAGAAGTCGGGGGAACACATCTCTTCTTCATTGAACGGAATTGTTTTCGCCACATAAACGCTCTTCCGCTGAATCCATGTCTGGAAGGAATCGTCCAAGTCGGACGGAATAGGCCTTTTGTATTGCTCGCCCATCACCTCAAACCCGTTTGCAAAGACATCTTTTTCGGCATGTTCGCGAAATTCGTCCGGGATGTAGGATATTTCCTCCCGGAAAGCGTCCATCGTGTTTTTCTTGGGCATGTAGAGTCCCATTCCCAACATGTAGCCGTCAGCCGAAATTTCCAGAAAATAGGCGGGAATTCCCGTCCAATCTTCCCGGGACACTGGCTTCTGAAAGGTGAGCCACATGCAGGTCTTGTAGGGAGTCTTGTCCTTCGAAAAACGGGTGTCGCGGTAAATCCTCGAAACTGCACGGTGGGGGCGCAGTTCAAACTCCGGATCGATGCCGTGCATTGCCGGCGACAGTAGGGAAACCAGATCCTTGATCGGCTGATAGACGTGCTGGTCGTAAATCGGTTTGTGTACGTCAAACCATTCCTTATTGTTGTTGTCTTTCAATTCATTGAAAAAACGAAAGGTTTCGGGTGTGAAATAGGTTGGCATATTTATAATGTAAAATGGATAATTAGCAATGAAAAATGTGTGATTCGAGTTGAAAGAAAAGCTCCTTTCGATTGCCACATAGTGCAAAGATACATTCCTTGTTATTCATCCCGCAACAAAAGAAAAGTTTTTTTCAAAATAATTCATGCAAGACATCCAAGGATTTCAGGTCGGTGAAGTTTTGGATGTGCAGGCGGTAGTATTCCAAAATGTGCTGGATAATAGCGATCCTGTCGTTGCGTCCAAAGGCAAAGCGGTGCATGTTGCCATAGTTGATTCTCGACAAGCGCGCCAGCACAAGGCTTTCTTCCCGCGAAATGAAATGCCTGTGGAACGGCACTGAAGGGACAAACTCGCCTGCCATCAGGTCGAAGTAATCTCCTGGGAGGTGTTTCTCCATATTCGGATAGAAGCCAAGAAAATGGGTAAGGCGGAGCATGAACACCAGGTGGAAGTTGGCCACCCCTC
>MKRS01000713.1 GCA_001897035.1 Bacteroidales bacterium 45-6 | reverse complement strand
CAGCTACTTGCCCACCATCACCCTGCCCGAGAAAGAATTCACGCCATGGACAGGACACACTCAGTTTATCGACGCAATTTGGAAGAGCGGAGCAGTGGAAAAGCAATGGGGATTTAAACCATCGCCCGGAAACACCCACATTTTCCTTTGCGGAAACCCGAACATGGTTTCAGGAATGATCGAATGCCTCGAAAAGGAAGGTTTTAAAGAGCATTCCCGCAGGGAACCGGGGCAGATTCATGCCGAAAAATTCTAATCAATTAAAATATTGATACATAAAGACCTGGGGAAGGAAGCATCGATGGCTTTCTCTCCAGGTCTTTTCTATTCTCGACAACAACCTCCCGTGGATTGATGACTTCCATTGGAGCGCAAAAAGAGTGGAGCTAAAATTTGAGCTACGGGAAGAATACATTACCTTTGTGGTCGCAAAATATGTTCGGCGGCGCTATGCCCCACAAGCCCCAGACCCATTATTTCGGGAATATATCCCATAAGCAACGACATGAATATTCAACCAAATAGAAGCAAAACAGATAGTGTGATGAAAAATACTTTAATCAAAACCGATTACAATTTTCCCGGCCAAACACATGTATATCACGGCAAAGTGCGTGACGTATATTCCATTGGGGCCGACGAACTGGTGATGATCGCCACAGACCGAATTTCAGCTTTCGACGTGATCCTTCCGCAAGGAATACCTTACAAAGGCCAAGTGTTGAATCAGATTGCGGAAAAATTCTTGGATGCCACTTCCAACATCGTACCCAACTGGAAGTCGGCCACTCCCGACCCAATGGTCACTGTGGGCGTGCGCTGCGAGACCTACAAAGTGGAAATGATCGTGCGCGGATACCTCACCGGAAGTGCCTGGAGAGAGTACAAGGCAGGTGCCAGAACGCTGTGCGGCGTAGCTCTTCCCGATGGGATGAAAGAAAACGAAAAATTCCCGACACCCATACTCACTCCCACCACCAAGGCCGATGAGGGACATGATGAAAACATTTCGCGCGACGAAATCATCGCTCAAGGACTTGTGCCAAAAGACGAATACGAAAAAATAGAAAAGTACGCATTGGCTTTGTTTCAGCGGGGAAGCGAAATGGCTGCCGAACGCGGGCTTATCCTCGTGGACACAAAATACGAATTCGGAAAGCACAACGGGGAAATCTTCCTGATCGACGAAATTCACACCCCCGACTCGTCCCGCTATTTCTATGCCGACACTTACCAAGAACTTTTCGAAAAAGGGGCCGAACAAAAGCAGCTCTCGAAAGAGTTTGTCCGCAAGTGGCTTATGGATAATGGTTTTCAAGGGAAAGAAGGACAAGTAGTTCCCGAGATGACAGAAGAATTCTGCACCAGTGTGTCGGAACGTTACATCGAGCTATATGAGCACATCGTGGGCGAGAAATTCGTGAAGGCCGACATTGGTGATGTCGAAAGCCGCATCGAGAGAAATGTAAATGATTTTCTGAGAAAATGATTTATTCTTAATATCTTTGTGAAAATCCCACGTTCTGGGGTTTTCACATTTTTATTTTTAGAGATAAGTGTTTTGGCGAACTAATACGTATTTAGCGCGCCTTTCAATAAGTTATTTTTTAGTATGGCTACTCTTTACATTATTTCGGGTTGCAACGGCGCAGGGAAGACGACTGCTTCGTTTACCTTGTTGCCTGACATCATGGATTGCAAGGAGTTTGTCAATGCCGATGAGATTGCAAAAGGATTGTCTCCTTTCCAGCCTGAGAAAGCTGCGATCGATGCAGGCCGCATCATGATTAAGCGCATGGAAGACTTATTGATGCGAGATCAAGATTTTGCCATCGAAACTACTTTAGCCACCAAATCCTACCACGAATTTATCCAGCGTGCACATGCCAGAGGCTACAAGGTGACACTCATCTACTTTTGGCTCAATTCTGTGGAATTGGCCATAGAACGAGTCCGGGCTCGTGTAGCGACGGGAGGCCACCACATCCCCGAAGAAACCATTCGCCGCCGATACATCTCCGGGAACAAGAATTTGTCAGACCTCTACCTCCACATCTGCGACGAATGGTTGATTATCGACAACTCGACCGTTCCGCCGGAAGTAGTGGCCAACAAGGGGCAAAACGAAGCTCCCTTGATAAACAATCCTGAATTGTTCAAAACCATCACAGGCCTCGACTCGATATAGATTTACTGTAAAAGAAAAATGCGGCCACCAAAGCCGCCAAAGCGCAATATGAATTACAAATCTGAAAAGGTAGTCCCCTACGACAGCAACGAAAAGAAAGGGGCGCAAATAGAACAAATGTTCGACTCCATAGCCAGTCATTACGACAGCCTCAACCGCACCATGTCAATGGGCCTGGATATATCGTGGCGCAGGAAAGGGCTGAAACTCCTGGGCGAAAAATCGCCGCAAGAGATCCTCGACATAGCCACCGGAACAGGCGACCTGGCCATCATGGCACACCAGCAGCTACACCCGAAGAAAATCCTTGGGGTGGACATTTCGGAAGAAATGATGAAAGTGGGCAAGCAAAAGGTGGATGGCTTAGGAATGGCTGAGGTTATATCCTTTGCCAAGGAAGACTGCATGGAACTATCGTTCGCCGACAACTCGTTCGATGCCGCCATGGTGGCATTCGGAGTGCGAAATTTCGAAGACTTAGATAAGGGTCTGAAAGAAATACTACGCGTGTTGAGACCCGGAGGACAATTGATGATCCTGGAGCTAAGCAGCCCCCGGCAATTTCCCATGAAGCAAGCTTACTGGGCCT
Organism: Bacteroidales bacterium 45-6; assembly: GCA_001897035.1. Taxonomy (GTDB): domain Bacteria; phylum Bacteroidota; class Bacteroidia; order Bacteroidales; family Dysgonomonadaceae; genus UBA1309. The sequence continues at coordinate 2,550 of MKRS01000713.1, read as the reverse complement.
ATTCCCGGCTGTTCATACCGACAGTGGGACGCCTCGTTTCCAAAAGCAAGGAAGCCTACACCTATCTTCCGAAATCCATCGAAGCCTTCGTGCAAGGCAAGGAAATGGTGCAGGTGCTGCTCAAAAATGGCTTTTCCGAAGTCAAATACAAGACTTATACCTTCGGCGTTTGCTCCATGTATTTGGCCACCAAGTGATCTGCCTCGAATCTCAAACCACTCTTGAAAGTTATCTATAAACAGATTTGCCAGCTATGGACATATATGGTCTTGTCGGATTCCCGCTCAAGCATTCCTTTTCCCGCAAATTCTTCACCGAGAAATTCGCACGGGAAAACATTGATGCACAATACCTCAACTTCGAGATCCCGGACATCGCCCAATTTCCGGGAATCATTGCCGCAAATCCCGACCTCAGAGGATTGAACGTGACCATCCCCTACAAGGAAAAGGTGATCCCTTACTTAGACGAACTCGATCCTCAAGCGCAGGAAATCGGCGCAGTGAATGTGATCCGTGTTGAAAAGGAAGGATCGGAAACACGCTTAGTAGGCTACAATTCCGACTTGCTCGGCTTTCAAAACAGCATCGCCCCCATCCTCCGTCCCGAAATCCACCGCAAAGCCCTGATTTTGGGAACGGGAGGCGCGTCCAAAGCCGTCCGCTGCGGATTGAAGAACCTCGGATTGGAAACTAAATTCGTTTCGAGGCGCGCGGCCCAAGGGCAATTTTCGTACAGCGACTTAAACAAAGAGGTTCTCTCGGAATACAACGTGATCGTGAACACCACTCCTCTCGGCACGTTTCCCAACGTGGAGGAAGCACCAGAAATTCCCTACGACTTACTGGGAGAAGAGAACTTACTTTTTGATTTGGTTTACAACCCGGAGGAAACAAAGTTCCTGAAATTAGGAAAAAACAAAAACGCAACGACAAAAAACGGTGCAAAAATGCTGGAGTTGCAAGCAATCGCAGCATGGGAAATATGGAATAAGTAATATTTTATTTATTATCAAATTGTTACGGATTTATTTCAAAGTTTTCAGGAATTGGGAATATGCTGTATAACATACCATTAATAGGCCTATTTATGCTGTAAAACATAAAAAATGAACTCGATTAACCTTATTTAACTTGTAATATTTTGAAAAGGCTTCTCCATAGGGCTATCTTTGCATCATCAATAAAGAGATATTGAAATTCTAAGAAATATACGAGACACCATGAAAACCCCTGAGGGATCGTGGTGTCATTTTTTTTATAAGGTTATTAAGATTGTTTATTTAAAAGGTTTTAGGTTATGAAAAAGTTATTTATTTCAGCAATTGCGCTTTTAGCGTTCAGCTCTGCAAGCTTTGCTTCAGACTATGATTTTATGACTAAGTTGAACAACGAAAAGACGTTCAAAGGTTTGTCCCGCTACATCAATGCAGATTACGATCAACGTAATGCTTTGAAATACATCTTCAACGAAACAGAAAAGAAAAAAGATGCCGTTGAAAAACAAATCGCTGATGGCAAAGCAACCAGCAAAGATTTGGAAAAAGTGTTGTACTTCAACTTGGCTAATGTGAAAGCCGTGTTGTCCGACAAGCAATACAGAGACTACTTGGTAGTTTTGAATATGACTCAAAACAACAAGGCAGCAGCTCTGTTGACAGAGAAGTAACCAAATTAGTTCCTACACATAATGATGTAAAGAGTTCGTTCTCGAAATGACGGGAACGAACTTTTTCTATGTTTACCCCCCTGATCCCGGATTTGGGATTACAATACAAATCTCACAGCAAACGGTTATTCCCAAGCGGCAGCAATTGACACAGAAACTCAAAATCTAATCCAGCCATCCGTTCATCTCTCAATCCTACTAAAAGACTCCCCTTCACTCACTTCCCGTTCACAATCTTCTGAATCTCGTTCAACTTGTTCAGTGCCTCCATTGGCGTAAGGTTGTTCACATCCAAGTTGCGGATTTCATCTCTTACCTGGCTCAGCACAGGGTCGTCCAATTGGAAAAAGCTAAGCTGAAATCCTTCCTTTTGCTCGGTGATGTCGGTGATGTTTTTGGAAACGCCTTGCTGGCGGTTGTCTGTTTCGAGTTGCTTGAGTATCTCGTCAGCACGCTTTACGATGGATTGAGGCATTCCTGCCAGCTTGGCAACGTGGATACCAAAACTATGCTCACTGCCCCCACGAACCAACTTACGAAGGAAAATAATCTTGTTTTCGACCTCTTTCACCGATACGTTGAAGTTTTTGATCCGCTTGAAGGTTTTCTCCATCTCGTTGAGCTCGTGGTAGTGCGTCGCAAAGAGCGTTTTGGCGCCCGCCTTTGGATGTTCATGGATGTATTCGACGATGGCCCAAGCGATGGAAATACCGTCGTAGGTGCTTGTGCCACGTCCCAATTCATCGAATAAAACGAGACTCTTGGGTGTGATGTTGTTGAGGATGTCGGAGGCTTCGTTCATTTCCACCATGAAAGTAGATTCTCCGAGCGAGATGTTGTCGGAAGCTCCCACACGGGTGAATATCTTGTCCACAATGCCTA
>MKRS01000712.1 GCA_001897035.1 Bacteroidales bacterium 45-6 | reverse complement strand
GAAAAAATGCTCCACTTGTTCTTCTTCGGGTTCATTCTGATGACAGTCGGGCTTGCGCTATCTTACGGCTTGCCTTTCAACAAACGCATTTGGTCGCCCAGTTTTGTGCTTTTCACTTGCGGTTTATGCACCAGCCTTTTGGCATTCCTGATCTACGTCATCGACTTTAAAGGGAAAAAGGCATGGACACCTTTTTTCATCGTGTTTGGAGTCAACCCGCTGTTCATCTATATCCTGAGCGAAATTTTGGCTGCGGTCTTCAACGAATACCGGGTTTCAAAAGTTGCTTACGAAATGATTGCAAGTGTCATTCCCGATCCCTATTTTTCATCTTTGCTGTATGCCGTCTCTTTTGTTTTGCTCAATTGGTTGGCGGGATACTTTCTCCATAGAAAGAAGATCTATATCAAGATTTAGGACGGAGATTAGGTTCAGAAGAAAAATAAAAATGTATAAGTCTTCAGGTACGGCAATTATGAGCAATATCGGCTGATTGCCCTCGCATCTATGGGCAAGGATGATTTTCCCGGCAGCCTTTGCTGATTCTCAATTTGACAGTGTTAAAAAATGTAATTCTTGTTAATCCTGCTTTTTTACAGTTTTCTTTTCAATACGGCTGCTAAATATAATATTATCTTCGTGGCAATTATCTTATCCAAACAAGATAGCCACTATCTATGAAAAGAGACGAAGATTATACATGTGCAAAATTCAGGCATTCAGTCTGGCGAACGATTCTTTTGTGGATAGGTATATGGATGCTAATGACATTGAGCAAGGCACAGGTTTCCTTTAAGAGTATTGTGGATCATTATAATTTTTCGGGCATTACTATTAACGACGGCCTTCCCCACAATTACATCGACAACATTTACAAAGACAGCCAAGGATTTCTTTGGCTATGCACGCACAACGGGCTGTCTCGCTTTGATGGGACTAATTTTGTCCACTACAACATATCGTCGGAAGGTGTGAAGTTGCGGTCCAATTTCGTGAATGGAGTGTATGAAGACCCATTTCACCGTTTGTGGATTGCATCGGAAGCCGGTTTGGATCGATTGAATTTGAAAACTGGGCGATTGGAGCCGATCAATTATTCGGTGTTCCAAAGCGAGGATTTATCCAAAATTCCGGTCTTGTTTCTGCTGAAAGGCGAGAACGGAAGTTTGTGGATAGCCACCCAAACAAATCTTTACCATATCGAGCTGGGGCAAGACGGGAGAATCAAGAAATGTACTTTTCTGTTTTCGACTTACGACAAGCATTCTGCCCCTATCACCGCCTTGAGCCAGGTGGGCGACGAACTGTGGGTGGGATATGACCGCAATGTTTACAAAGTTGGGAAAACGGTAAAGGGCAAACTGTCTCTTCGTCCTGTATTTGACAAAACGATCTTCGATGCGCAGAGCCGGATTCATTGTTTCTGCGTCTATAACAGAGAAATATGGATTGGCACCAACAGAGGTTTGTATCGCTACGATCAGAGGAGCCGCCAATACAAACACTATACGCACAATAACGAAGATCTATATTCGCTGACAGAAAGCTACATCACGGGACTCGTGGTCACAGCAAACAACGAACTGGTGATTTCGAGTCTCAAGGGAATCAACTTCTACAATCCCCGGGGCGACAATTTTGTGCAAATGGAATCCGCCGGGCAGGCTTCGGGCAACATCCTTAACTTCAATTTGATAAATTGCTTGTATGCAGATGGTGGTGTTTTGTGGATTGGCACAGAACTCAATGGCCTGATAAAAATGGTGCGGCGCAACTTGGATATAGAACTGCTCACCTACGGCCTAAACCAAGCTGAAAACCGAACGATGAACCCGATTAGTTGTATTTTCGAAGACACAAAGGGTGATTTATGGATCAGCAATACAGGGAAAGGGCTGGGTGTGAGGATCAATGGAGGCGATTCCTTCACGCAGGTCTGCCAGGATTTTAGAAACCCGAATTCCTTGAGCCACAATTCGGTCAACGACATCAAGCAGGACGACCGCAATCAGCTCTGGTTCGCCACCTGGGGAGGAGGAGTCAATTGCTTGAAAATGGACGGTTTGAAATCCATGTCTTTCACCCACTACAATGTCGGGAATAGTTTGCTGAGAAGCGATTTTATAGGGTCGTTGTGTTTTGACGGACTGAATTCGGGGATGTGGATCGGTACGGCAGAAGGTTTGTCCTTTTTCGATTTGCAAAAGCAAAGCTTTACCAACCTGGCTCTCCCAACAGACCGGTTACCCAATAATTCGCTGGTGGGAATGCTGATCGATCGCAAGCAACGTTTGTGGATTGGAACGCACCACGGGCTAATCGTACTCGATTTGTATTCGTTTGCCCGAAACCGCAAAGACATCCGGTATCACTATTTCGAATATAAACTGGATAATCCCGCCAGCAAATTGATCGAAAAAATATCTTGCATCTGGGAAGCAGCCGATGGCACCATCTGGCTGGGGAGCAATGGATATGGTCTTTATAGAATCAGTTCGGACAAAATTTCTTCGGAAAATTTCAAGAACATGACCGTCAAAGACGGATTGCCCGACAACACCATTTACGGCATAGTGGAAGACAACCGGCATCACCTGTGGATCAGCACAAACAAGGGCCTTTCTTGCTTGGATGTGAAATCGGGGCATTTTGCCAATTATTACGAACAGGACGGATTGCCTTTCGAGCAGTTTTATTGGAATTCTTGCTACAAGTCGAGAAACGGGATGATCTATTTCGGTGGTCTGAACGGTGCCATCGGTCTGAAAGGAGTCAACCGTGTGGCCCGCAAGCATCCCCGGATTGTGTTCACCCAATTGACAGTGCAGAACAATGTCATCAAGCAAGGGGAGAATAATTACCTCAGCCAAAGTATCTCGTGGGCGAAACAACTGCACCTGCATGAAAGGGATAAGTCGTTCTCGTTGGAATTTACAGCCTTAGATTTTGAAAATCCCGAAAAGTATAAGTACTTCTATCGCTTGAAGGGATTTGACGACAAATGGATTGAATGCGATCCAAAGCACCATTATGCCAGCTATACCAACCTGAAAGCCGGTCGCTACGAACTGCAGGTCAAAGTGCAATCGATTGTCAATAGCCGGGACATGCAGATGGCCGAATTGGTCATCTTTGTGGCTCCTTTTTTCTACAAGACCTGGTGGTTTTATATGCTTGTACTGCTGGTCATCGCCCTTTTGTTATACTCCTATTTTCAATGGAAAGTCTCGATCTATAAGCAACAAAAAGCAATTTTGACGGAAAAAGTAAAAGAGCGGACGGTGGCCTTGGAGGAAAAGATGGAGGCGCTTTCGAAGCAGAACAACCTGCTGGTAGAACAAAAAGAGCAACTTATCGAACTATCCCGAAAGATTCAGGAAATCACCGCCGATAAAATTTCATTTTTCACAAATATTACCCACGAATTCAGAACTCCCATCACCCTCATCTTGGGCCCCATATCCCGCGCATTGAAATTGAGCCAGAATCCTTCTGTGCTCGAACAGCTACGCATTGTGGAGCGAAATTCGAAATCGCTATTGGGACTGGTGAATCAGCTACTCGATTTTCGGAAAGTGGAGTCGGGACACATCTCGGTGGTAAAGAAAATGCACGACTTGCATGCCTTTATAGTTGAGAACATCGCTTTGTTCCAGTCGTTCAGCAGGGAAAGAGATATTGAGATCCGGTGCTACATCCGGTTGAAGCGTAACTTCTATTGCTATGATGAAGGATGGATACAGAAGGTGCTGGTGAATTTAATATCCAATGCCTTGAAGTTTACACCCAATGGTGGAAGAATCTCATTTTACGCATGCTCGCTTCCGGATGCCGGGCAAGAAGAAAAGCTCTATTTGGCTGTGTCCGACACTGGAACGGGAATACATCCCGATGATTTGGAGAGGATCTTCAACCGGTTTTTTCAATCCGAAAACGCCGTGCAACATCCAATGGCTGGGCAAAGCGGCACGGGCATCGGGCTATATCTCTGTAAGCGGATTGTTGAAGAACATGGAGGCCGCATTTTTGCCTTGAACAACAAAACTTGCGGCTTCTCTGTCCGGATTGTTATGCCTGTGCCAGAAGAAGATTCCGACGAGGTGTATCACTCCGAAACGACATCGGGTGACTTGCTTCCGGCCCTGCAACCGGCGGGAAGTGAATTTGTCGAAGACGAATATGCGAACTCGTCCGCCAACAAGAAGACCATTTTGCTGGTGGACGACAACCTGGATATGAGAACGTATGTCCGCTCCGTATTGTCCGTCGATTATCGTGTGATGGATGCCTGTGGCGGAGAAGATGCCCTGACGAAATTGAATCAGCACCATGTCGATTTTATCATCACCGACCTGATGATGCCTGGCATGGATGGCCTGGAACTTTCGAAACGGGTGAAAGAGAATATCAGCATCTCGCATATTCCCATACTTATATTGACTGCAAAAATATCCGATGATGTCAAGCTGGAAAGTTTCAGGATTGGAGTAGATGAATATATGCAAAAGCCTCTTAACGAAGAGCTGCTATTGGTGAGAATTCATAATATATTCAGAATTAGGCAAAACAATCAGCAGAAATTCGCCATGCAAATGGATCCGGCGTTGCTGGATATAGACGAAGAGTCTAACGACAGCAAATTCCTGAACCGAGCGATGCAAGTTTTGGAAAAAGAATACAAGGACCCGAACTTTGATGTGAATGCTTTCTCGGAAGCAATGAATATGAGTAAAACCTTGCTCAACCAAAAATTACAGAACATCGTGGGGCAATCCACCGGAAAATTCATTGGAGATTACAGGCTGAAAAAGGCTCGCGACCTGATCCTGATAAACAAGCTACGGAAAAACATGAATATTTCGGAAATAGCTTTTGAAATAGGATTCAGCGACCCTAAATATTTTTCCCGGTGTTTTCAAAAGAAATATGGAATGTTGCCCAGCGCATTGATCTTTGACGGAAATTCTGAAAACCTGCTGAAATAAAGAATACTTGGCTTTCCCTTTGTGTCCCTCGATTTCTGTGGCCGTCTCACAAGAATGCAAATTACGCTAATTTTGCCATTTTTACAAGCAGGTAGATGTCGTCTAAATATTTGATTTAGTGTATGAAATTAATCGATACAATTTGCGTAATCCGGGTTTTACATCAACCAGCAAAAATAAGCGAAAACCAGTCCTCACAAAACAAAAAAATCAGACAGTTTGATTATTCAACTATCTGATTTTACTTGTGATCCGGTTGAGATTCGAACTCAAGACCCACAGCTTAGAAGGCTGTTGCTCTATCCAGCTGAGCTACCGGACCCACAAATTCGGGTGCAAAGATA
>MKRS01000711.1 GCA_001897035.1 Bacteroidales bacterium 45-6 | reverse complement strand
ATCAAATGAGGTCTCTTTCTTCTCTACTTCCATCTGTCAATCCTTTCTCTATAATAATTACATCATTATCAGAATTGACACAGTTGCTTAAATACTCCCTTTCTGAAATTAACTTATTTAAATCAAGAATTTTGTTCATCTTCAATTTGTGAAGTCGACAATATGCTCACATTACTAATGTTTGTGTTATTTTGTGTTAATATTTGGGTACTGGTATAGCTACTACTCTGAAAGCTCGAAGAATAAGATTGAGACTGACCAGTAACAGAGCTAGAAACACCTGAACTTAAATTATTGCTGCCAACTGAAGAAGAAGTAGTCCCTGACTTTGGTTTTATAATTCGCTTTGCAATAACTTTATATCCTTGTTCATGTAGTTTTTGAACAGCCGCTTTAAGACTAACTCTACTAAAAAATGGTAGATAATCACTCAATTTATCTCTGTCATCCTGATGAAAGAAAGCGTAAGCTACGGTATATTCTTTGGGATCAAAGCTTAAAGGATTTAAAATTGAAGTAAAAACCTCTTGATCTTGTTCTATTTTATTAGTTAGCGTTTGAAGGGTGATGTCGTCTAACTGAATAAACTTACCCTTACGCAGAAGAGATATAAATTGTTTTTTAATTTTCTCATCTCGATTAGTTTCTTTAAAAGAAAGATTCTTAGATAGCTTATTTAATTCTTTTCTTAGGCGTTCTAACTTATCATCAGCACTACCGTTTTGTTTTTGTAAATCTCTTAAATAATCAAGCAGTTCAAATCTTACATATTTATCTTTAGCTCGTTTTCTGAAATTACTTGATTTTATTGCCTCAGCAGATACTAAACCTTGCGCATAAAGGTGGCTAAAATTGGCTGATGATTTCCAATCTTTTACATGAATTAAGTGTTTGTCCTTGGTTAGTAAATCGCAAACCTCTATTCCATGCTCTGATCTTTCATTGCCTTTTTTAGCGGCTGTTTTTGAGGAATCTCCTTTCACAGTACGTGTATCCATTAATAAGAGTTCACCTTTAGAATCTTTTGCGACCCTCTTATTGTAGAGGCCTTCAGTATAATTTTTTGTATTTCTAGATTTCTTATCT
>MKRS01000710.1 GCA_001897035.1 Bacteroidales bacterium 45-6 | reverse complement strand
TTCCTGATTTTTAAGTAAGCTCCACTTTCAACATAATAAGTTGAAAACCGGTTCTCTTCATTATAGTTATTAACCGAAATGGCAGGTATTTTTGAGCCTGTATTTGTGGGGGTCCATGCATCAAGCAACCTAACATCGTAATTTTCTCCTACAGTTCCCAAAGAGTATATTGTCCAGCTTTTCCATGATTGAACGTTCAGGTCTTTACCCAATATTCCGTTGAAGAACAGGTTAAAGTCAAAGTTTTTCCATGTAAGCCCGATATTGAAGCCGTACTCCAGTTTTGGATCCTGTACACCTATCCAGGTTCTGTCGTAGTTGTCAATTTTTCCATCAGGTTTTCCATCAGGCCCGTTAATATCCCTGTATCTTATCCTGCCCGGCGCAGCCCCGACCTGAGCGGGAGCGTTATCTATCTCTTCCTGTGTTTGAAACAGTCCGTCTGCAATATATCCGTACAATGAGTTTCTTGATCGTCCAAGTATATTATCATCCTTACCATCGCCGGCAAAATTGTTGATCACTACGTCAGGTACTTTAATAATCCTTTGTTTGTTATGCGCAAGCACTACGCCTATGTTGGTTCCAACTGTGCCGATATTGTTTTGATAATTGAGCGACAACTCAAATCCCCTGTTACGGATGTCTGCGCCATTTAACCACATTCCGGCACCCTCACCTAAAGTAGCAACATAGCCGGGCTTCATTAAAATATCTTTGGTGTACTTAAGATAATAATCAAATGATCCGTTTAATGTTGAATTTAAAAAACCAAAATCCACGCCTATATTATGTTGTGATGTGGTTTCCCATTTCAGATTCGGATTGCCTCTCTGAGTTCTTCTGAACCCGGAAGGTAAATTTCCCCCCTGTCCTGTAAAATCATATGCAGTTCCCCAATTCCAATCCCAAACACTGTTATAGTCATACAAAAACTCATACATCTGAAATGCTGCATAATTATCTATCTGGGAGTTTCCGTTTTGCCCCCATCCATATCTTAGTTTTAAGTGCGATAAAGTTGGCGCCAGATTTCCGAGAAACTTCTCGTTGGAGAGCACCCATCCCAATGAAAATGCAGGGAAG
>MKRS01000709.1 GCA_001897035.1 Bacteroidales bacterium 45-6 | reverse complement strand
AAAATCGGATCCCGACATGGAGAAGAAAGGAACGTCAGCTTCGCCGGCAACGGCTTTGGCCAACAGAGTCTTTCCTGTTCCCGGAGGTCCTACGAGAAGAGCTCCTTTCGGTATTTTTCCTCCAAGATCGGTGTAACGTCCTGGATTTTTCAAGAATTCTACGATTTCCTCAATTTCTTCTTTGGCTTCGGACAAGCCGGCCACATCTTTGAAGGTCACTTTCAGGTCAGCGCCTTTGTCATAGAGCTGTGCCTTTGACTTTCCTACGCTAAAAACGTTCCCGCCGCCGCCTGCGCCGCCTCCCGACATCCTCCGGATGATAAATATCCAGATAAACACAAGCAGGGCGAAGGGCAATAGGCTAATCAAGACATCCCACAGGTCAGAACCGGGATCATAATCCACCTTGATGTTTTTCTTCAAGTCGGGAGGAAGGTTCTGATAAAATTTATCAAATCCATCAGCCGAAGGGATGTTCACTAGAATCAGCGGGTTTTTGACCATCTTTCCCTTTTGCTCTTTGAAGACGTGTTGCACCGAATCGGTCCGCACAGAGGCTTCCAGCATCGTTTTCTTGTTGTAAACGGTTACTCTGTCCACCCAATTGTTGCCAACATATTTTTCAAAATCAGACCAACTGACATTCTTGCTGGCCCCGTCTCCAAAGAGAAAGTACATTCCGATGAGCGATAAGACGATCACGGAATAAAACCAATAGTTGAGGGGCATCCTCGACCCTTTTCCTCCAGTATTCGACGGCTTTTTATTATTCTCCATATTATTTATATCTACAAATGCTTCAACTGCATGTTCCTGGACATGCAGTCATATTTTCTATTAAAACAAACAAGTTTGGAATATGTTGTCCACGCCATGCCATGGACAATTAATCCAAGTCCGGGATTGTCTCTATTTTAGCATCGGCCCAAAGGTGTTCAATGTCATAAAATTCACGGAGTTCCGGAATAAATACATGTACAATTACCGTGCCGTAATCAATCCCAACCCAACGGGCCTCGCGCAGACCGTCAGTGGAAATTGGCTTTTCTTTTGTGTTTTTGCGCACTTGCTCCACAATCTCGGAGGCA
>MKRS01000708.1 GCA_001897035.1 Bacteroidales bacterium 45-6 | reverse complement strand
AAAGCAGAAATCACTTGCACATTTTGTAATAAAAAATATCTCATATACAAAAGATTCGAATTCACAAATTGCACATTGACTTTGATCTTTTTCTTTGTATATACCATTTTGTACTCATTATGCATCACTGGCAATGTGCCGATTGAAATTATCTATTCAATGAGATTATTATCCGATCAATCTCGAAAAACGTATCTTCAAATTCGTATGTAAATAATTTTATAGCATCATTACGCGCCATCGGATAGAGCATCGCGGGCAGAAACGTGCCCAGGACAATTTTTCTATAAAAAAACATAAGGGACAGATATATCCCGGGCGGAGGTTTGTTGTATCGATAATTTTTTAATCCGAGATTCCTATGAGTGAAAATATCGAATACGAAGAGTTTTTTATCCCGCAAGAAGTGTTGAACTCCGACTCGCTTGTCATTGTGGATGTGCGTACGGAAGAAGAATATGAATTCGGCCACATCGAAGACAGCCTCAATATCCCGCTCCACGAACTCCCTTACAACCACGAACACCTCCGGCAGTTCGACAACGTGGTTGTCATTTGCAAAAGCGGTATCAGGAGCGAACATGCAATGATGTTTCTCAAAGAAGCAGGTTTCCCCCGTGTATATAATGGTGGAGGATGGGATTATTTTGCAGCCATGTCTGGCCAGAACGGATCAACGGATTGAATGGACTCCGTTACGGAAATTGCGTAAAAAGGCATATATTTGAGTAAACATTTTGAAAAATGAAGATTTCAATGAGACATCGCCTCGCTTGTATTTCCGCCTTGCTCCTATTTGTTCTCCTGCCAATCGGTGCAGCCAAGCCACTCCGGATTGCCGTGGTGAGCGACATCCACTATCTTTCTCCCTCCTTTATGGACAATGGGTCGGAGATTCAACGGTATGAAAGAAACAGTGCAAAAAACATCCGGGAGATTCCGGCATTGCTGGAGGTGGCTCTCAATGACTTGGCTTCCGATGCGCCTGACGTTCTGCTCCTTCCGGGTGATTTGACCAAGGACGGTGAGCTCCAAAGCCACCTGGATTTGAAAGAACGGCTCGGCAGATTGGCAGCCTTGGGTACGCG
>MKRS01000707.1 GCA_001897035.1 Bacteroidales bacterium 45-6 | reverse complement strand
GTTGAATATCCCGTATCCACCACAAAAAAGTATAAATACTTCAAACTTAATATTCTCGAAAATAACGGTGGATCTGAGTTTCAATTGACCAAATGGCAATTATTTGAAAATGCCCCTACCAGCAGCATTCAGGAATCGTCAATCGGCGAACTTGTGAAAATAAGCTCAGAAAGCGGAATAATAAAGCTGACTTGTACCGGAAAAACAAAATATGACATCTACAACTTAATGGGAACTTTGGTGACTAAAGGCCAATGCGAATCGGGCACACATACCATTCCGGTTGCTTCACAAGGCCTATATATAGTCAAGACAAACAACCATTCGACAAAGATATCGGTAATACGTTAACAAATATATAAACATAAATAAACGATTTACAATTTGCCACTATTATGAAAATAAAAAAACTTATTTTATTACCCTGTATCTTGCTTTGTAATATGGGACTAAATGCTACAAATCAAGTGATAACGGTAGCTTCTCCCAATGGAGCAATTTCGGCAGAAATAACTCTGAATGAAACCAACGGTTCATTATCTTACACTGTCAACAACAATAACATCCCTGTGGTAACTACTTCAGCGTTGGGAATTGCATGCAGTGAAGGAGATTTCACCAATGGGCTTAGCTACTTATCCGAAACCCGCGATCAGATAAACGAAAGTTATACACTTCCCACCGGAAAAAGGAAATCATACACAAACAAATGTTCTGTGATCGATGTTGCATTCAACAAATCGTCAAAAGAATTCCATGTTATTTTCAGAGTCTATGACGATGGGGTTGCTTTCAGATATTATATTCCCGGCACAGGAACTGTTACTGTTTCGGGCGAAACAAGCGAAATCAGAATAGCTTCGTTCGACAAATGCTGGGGAGAAAGTTTTGTACATGACTACTCCACTCTCTATCCGGCTCGAAACTGGACAGAAACGGCAAATGTTCAGAATGAGAACGGTGATCGAAAAAACCAATTGTCAGCTCCAGTTCTGGTGAAAAGCACAACCAGCAGCAACAACTGGTGTTTGATAACCGAATCGGCAAACTATGGCAACTATTGCGCCTCCAAAGTAATGAGCGGCACCGTTGCCGAAGTCGGAAAGTTCTATTATCAGCTGCACGGCGAAGTAAATACCACCCTGCCGCTTGAAACATCATGGAAAACAATTATTCTGGGTAATCTGCCGACAATTGTTCAATCAGTAATGACCGAAAATTTAAATCCTCCCACAGACATGACAGATCTGAGCTGGATAAAATCTGGACTTTCGTCCTGGGATTGGGGTGGTCAGGACGGAGGAGTCACACACGACATTGAAGTCATAAAGGGCTATATCGACCTCGCATATAAGATGAAATGGCCTTACTATACATTGGATGACGGCTGGGCAGCATCTTCTTACCGACTGAAAGATGTTATTGATTATGCCAGCTCAAAAGGAGTAAAAGTATTCATCTGGAGTCACCAGAACCGTTTTAAAAATGATGAGGCGCAAATCAGGCTTATCCTTCAGAACTGGAAAGATCTTGGCTTTGTGGGCACAAAAATCGACTTCTTTGATGATGACTCGCAGGATATGATGCAAAAATATGACAAACTAGTAAAAATAGCGGGAGAAGTCGGCTTAATGGTTAACCTGCATGGCTGCACCAAACCATCGGGAACGAGACGCCACTGGCCTCATCTGATTACGAGCGAGGCTGTTTATGGAGGAGAGCAATATTATTTTAATCATAATGCCACGCCTGCTTCACACAATGTCACACTTGCACTCACACGCAACGTAATAGGCCCGATGGACTACACCCCAACTGAATTTTGCAGACTGGATGGAATTGTGAGACATCTGACCACCTGGAGCCATCAGCTTGCTTTGGCTGCTCTCTATGAGTCGGGAATACAAACCATGTCCGACTCCCATTACAATTATATCTATAACATCAGTAAAAATTTACTTAGTCAATTACCTTCTTCCTGGGACGAAACAGTATGTCTGGAAGCAAACCCCGAAGACTATGTCAGCATTGCGCGCCGGAAAGGAAATGACTGGTATATTTCTTCCATCAGCCAAAATGCAAGAACACTGAGTGTTCCTTTATCCTTCTTAGGTTCAGGAAATTATACAGCTCAAATCTACAAAGATGGCACTTGTCCGTCTGATATTGCCTATGAAGAGCTGGCAGTCACTGCGGCTTCCACCCTTTCCGTTGATATAAAAGCGACAGGTGGAGCAACAATCCGTATATCGCAGACGCCTATCAATCAGCCTGCACATAGAGTTTACGAGGCCGAAAACGGTACAAAAAGCGGTGGAATCACTACAGAAAACGACAATCTGGGAAATTGTTCAGGTGGCAAATTCATCGGATTCCTCGGCAATGGCAATACGGTTACAATCAATAATGTGATCGCAGAAAATGCAGGAAAATACAATCTCACCCTTTATTACATCACACAAGATGAGCGCAATACATATATCAGGGTGAATGGCGGAGATAAAAATATTTTCAAATTCAATGGAAATGGATATTCTTGGAACAGTGACGCATTGGCAATCAAAACCGTTCAGGTCTCTTTGGCTGCCGGCAACAATACGATTGAATTTGGAAATGACACAGACAACGGTATAAACATAGACCGAATAGAGGTTAGCCCTTCGGGCGACTACAAAGATGTAAAACTCTCCATCACAGGTTTACAGAACGGCAGTGGATTGACTAACAGCGAGCCTATAAAGATAAAACTAACAAACCAGAGTGAAGAGCAGTTGTCCAACGTGTCCGTGTCATACAAGATAAATGACAACGCCATGGTCACCGAAGTTGTTCCTTCTATTGCAGCCGGTGCCACCATAGATTACACGTTCACACAAAAGGCTGACTTATCTGCAATCGCGGTCTACAATGTAGAGGCGGCAGTCAATATCGACCTGACAAATAACATCGTCGGGGATATGGATTTTGTCACATTCTCCCATTATCCGGTTTTGTCAGAACATCCGGTCAACCTGAAATTGAATGGAGGAAGCATCCATTCATACAGCTATCAGGTAAACTCAAACGAAGGTGCCGAAAACCTGATATCGGGGGACAGTTCAAAAAAATGGTGCGACAATAATACGGCTTATCCCTGGGTCGTCATGAAACTGCCAAAGGAATATAATATCAATCGCTTTATTTTCAGAGATTGTAAGACTAAAGAAAATGATAAGAACGTGGATCAATATAAAATCAGTATAACCACGAAAAACCCGGAAGAAAACGCATGGACAGAAGTCGTGAATACGGTCAACCGCAAGCAAGAAAATATTAAAGTGGATAATATCGACCCTCA
This sequence comes from Bacteroidales bacterium 45-6, assembly GCA_001897035.1. Classification (GTDB taxonomy): domain Bacteria; phylum Bacteroidota; class Bacteroidia; order Bacteroidales; family Dysgonomonadaceae; genus UBA1309. The sequence goes on along the minus strand of MKRS01000707.1, from coordinate 2,022 downwards.
ACCAGCCCTTTACATAAAGTTTGAAACAAAAATTCCTGACGACGACAATGCTGTCCGCATCTACGGGTTTGATGTATTCGGAACCGAAACGGTCGGCATACACAATACCGCTTCAAATGCTTCCAATGTTTTTCCTTCAGTACTAAAGAAGAAAGAAGTGCTTCATATCAACAATCCCGACGAAGCCATATTATCTGTATATTCCACATCAGGATTGCTGGTTTATCACCGGAATATAAACCCGAAAGCGGAAGTTTCGCTGAATGTCTCAGCCGGACTATATCTTGTAAAAGTATCCTCACCCGACAGAGAAAACGTAAATAAAATAATTGTGAAATAAGATGTGTTTCACTTTCTAAGTTCCCAGTAAAACCAAACAATATATAACCCGTAGTGCTTAAATGTACTACGGGTTATACAATTGTTGTCCATCACGAAATTATATAAAAACCAACTTTTTGCAAAACACCACAATCGCATGAAACCGATCATCCTTTGTTGATTGCGCTACAGCGTTGCTTCCTTTTACACAAGGGAGAAGAAGCAATAAGAAAACCATAAAATGCACCTTGAAAAATTTCATATCCATAAAATTTAGATTGAGATGTAACCGGAGAAGAGTACACTTAAAGCCTGTTAGAATCACAAAAATCAGCTTCTAATCATTCTCATTTTATATTCGCAAATCCCCTGCTTAGGCTCCGACTTATAAAATATTTCTCCGCATTGTTCTAAAGCTATTACCATTTACTGAATCGCAAATGTACATCAGTTGGTCAAAAACATTTTATCTCATCAAGGAAAAGCTGTTCCACTTTCTAAATGTGAAACACATTTTCTGCGTTATACCCAATTATCATGAATTTTCATTCAGGTTTAGACTAACCATGAATTTTGCACCATCATTCTTTCGGGTATGCCTGATATATCTTGTCCTGAAATAGCGTTACAAAAAAAGAGTAATGTAAAAAAGTATGCATCTTAACGTCGCCTTTATGGTGACTGAATTTAGCCCATTCGAACATCTCAAAACATAGGTCAATCGTGGTTGAGTCGAACGCATAAACAAACCCTCCAAGTTTGAAGATTTCGGCTTGACGTTTCTTCCTCGCTTGCTCAACCATAAAGTAGGCATACTCATCGAAAATGTGGTAATTCCGTTGCTCGTTTGCTTTACTAAGGTTGCTTCGGGTCTGATTCAGACCGTAAAAGTAATTCCAAATCGTTGCGTGCCAAAATAACAAATAATAAATTGAATTTCAATTTATTAAAATAACTTCTGTGGTTTTTTAGTGGACATTAATGATCCGGGAAATAAAAAATCAGGTTTAATTTGAAAACAATATTTTCTTATAATTATCCAGTTAGATTTCCTATATTTGTTCTTCATAATATAACTATAAAATGAATCGGATAAAGGAAGTATTACAAGAAAGAGGAATCAAGCAGAAATGGCTTGCAGAGAAGCTCTGCAAGAGTTTTAAAATTGTAAATAATTATGCTTGAATCGGATTCAGCCTCCATTGGGGAAACTTTATATCAAATTGCGGAGATGCTGCAAGTAAGTGTGAAGGATTTGATTATTGATAATAAAGAAGAATAGATATGGCATTATTTCAAGATATTTCGAATGGATCATGGAGACCTTTCAAATAAAAATACATAAAGACAGCAGTATTTATGGGATTCTACTCGCGATAATGTTGATTTATGGGGAGGTCGCAACGAAACTGATTTGTCTAACTGTATAAGCTCGATTTCTCGTATTAATTATTTAATCAATTCTCCTGAATATAATAATGTATTTGGCTTTAGTTTGACTTCAGAAAGCAAAGGGGAATTAATCACAACAAAAATAGACACTCACATTGAAGATAAAGAAGGTGGAGTTCTTAGATTAGATTTTTCTCATGTAAATTATGATTTTCAAGTTAGAGAAGTTCTCGTGAATGCAATTGGAAAAAAATTATTATTAGAAGCAAGACGTGGCAAATTTAAAGAAAACCCCATTATTGTGATATT
>MKRS01000706.1 GCA_001897035.1 Bacteroidales bacterium 45-6 | reverse complement strand
AAGCGTCACCCGAAACCTTCCAAAACAATAAGATCTTCGACAACAGGCACTATTCATCCTTGTTGAGAAAAACAATGGATTACGTAAACGTTGACAATGGGCTGGAAGTGATCCTTACTCCCGGCAGGTACAATTCAGCCTATTTCGAGCACTCCTATCTTGCCGAGAAAGCCGGGGTTGTGCTGGCTTATGCCGACGACCTGATCGTGGAGGACAATGTGGTTTACTACAAAGGGCTGTTCGACAAAAAAGACAAAGTGGGGGTCATCTACCGGCGGATTTCGGACGAGTATCTGGATCCGCTTGTATTTGAAAGCACCTCGCTGCTGGGCGTCCCCAATTTGTTCCAGGCCTACGCCGCCGGCAATGTCGCAATCATCAATGCCTTCGGCAACGGGTTGGCAGACGACAAGGGCATCTATTACTTCGTGCCGAAAATGGTGGAGTATTATTTGGGAGAAAAGCCCATCATGAAAAACGCACCCACCTACCTGCCTTATTTCGAAGAAGACCGGAAATTTGTACTCGAGAACCTGCACTGGCTGGTAATCAAGGACGTGGCCGAAGCGGGAGGATACGGCGTGATGTTCGGCAAGGACATGGATTCCGCCAAGCAGGAAGAGCTGAAAGAGTTGATATGCAAGGAACCGCGCAGGTGGATAGCGCAAGAAGTAATTGATTTCATCGATTTGGAAATCATCGAAGGGGAAGAAACCGTGTCGAGGAAATCGGACTTGCGGGTGTTTGTGCTGAGCGGCGACGACACCGTGGTGTGGCCCAGCGGGCTAACCCGATACACGAGGAACCCGGATTCCTTTATCGTGAATTCATCGCAGGGCGGTGGATTCAAAGACACGTGGGTATTAAAGAAATAACAACAAATTAAAGATTAGCATAGCATGGTTTCACAAAAAGCGAACAACGCAATATCGGTAATAAAGGCTAACCGCCTGTTTTGGATGGGTAGGTATGCCGAGCGGGTGTATCTGGCCCTTCACTTGCTTCGCAGGCACCACGACCTGATGATAGACGAAGACAGGGAAGCCTACAAGGCGTTCTGCACCAAAATGGGGATCGAGGACAAATATAGCTCACCGGCGCATTTCGTTGAAAGCTACCTTTACGACTTGAATAATCCAGATTCCGTCATCAATATGCTCGAAAGCGTCAATGACAACGCCATCCTGCTCCGGGAAGAGATCAAAAGCGAGACTTTGTCCTACATCCAGATGGCAATTAACTACATGAAGCACAGCAAGGAACAATCGAAAGGACTGGGCAGCCTGCAATACATCACGGACTGCATACTGGCATTCTGGGGTTCGGCCGACGAAAGAATTTGCACAGCCAACGTGCGAAAAACAATTTTCTTTGGTAAATTTGCCGAATGTTCCGACATCCTGATCCGGTTTGAGTATCCGCTCGATCGCATTATCGGCTTGCTGGACAGGATTAAAGGGTGCGTTGATTGCGATTTGGAAATGTACAATGAAGCACAATTAAGAGCATACGAAAGCCAGTTGTACGCAGACAGTTACAAGGACGTCAAAACATTATCTTACCTGAATGCCATTTTCAGTGCATAAAGATGTAAACAACAGGAATGCCAAAACTTAGATATATCTACAAAGCCAAAATAACTTTTTCTGAAAGAATCCGTTCTCACAGTTATCTATTGCGATTGCTTCCTTTCGACAATGAAGCTCAACGTATCCTGGAGAGCCACTATCACATATTCCCCCGGGGAGTAATAAATAAAAGCGAAGACGTTTTCGGAAATAAAATTCTCACCGGTTATGTTGACGAATTTCATAACACCTTTGAGTTTTCGTCGCATGGAGTGCTGGAAACTTACCCCTACATCATCCACGAGGAGCTGAACCCAATCTATCGGTTTGCATCCAGGTTCACCAAGGCTTCCGACAAACTGCTTCAGATGAATCAGGAATTGAACTTCACGGAAAGCATCGACAACCATGAAAAAGCAAAAATCATTTCCGACAAAATAAACACCTTGATTACCTACGAAGGAGGTGTGACGGGAATCGGCACAAGCGCCGAAGAAGCTTTGTCGCTCGGCAAAGGGGTTTGCCAGGATTATGCCCACATCATGATATCCTTGTGTCGCCTCAACGATATTCCAGCAAGGTATGTCGCAGGATTCATCGAGGGCGAAGGATTCAGCCATGCATGGGTGGAGTATTACGCAGAAGGAGCTTGGCACGGCTACGACCCAACACACAATGTCAAAATAGCTATCAATTACATCAAAATCGCGCAAGGTAGAGACTATGGGGATTGTGCCATAGACAAAGGAGTTTTTCGAGGCGTTGCATTCCAAAACTTAGAGGTGATTGTTAAAGTAGAACATAAATAACACATGATTAAGACGATTATTTCGGACGGGCTGCCCATCGATGAACAGCTGCTCATCCGAAAGCAAACATTACAAAACGGGAACGGGAAAAAACGAATCTGCATCGTGACCGGGATACATGGAGACGAGCTGGAAGGCCAATACGTGTGCTATGAACTTATCCGCCGCTTGCGCGAAAACATCGACTCGCTAAACGGCACGGTGGACGTGTATCCGGCATTGAATCCGCTGGGAGTGGATTCAGTGACCCGGGGAATCCCAACTTTCGACCTGGACATGAACCGCATCTTCCCAGGAGAAATCCAAGGCCACCAGATAGAAAACACGGCTTACCGCATCGTCCAGGACTTGAAAGGGGCCGACATGGTGCTCGACATCCACGCCAGCAACATTTTCCTGAGAGAAATGCCGCAGGCAAGGATCAATGTGAAAACATCGGAAAAGCTGATTCCTTGGGCCCAATTGCTGAATATTGACTTCATTTGGATACACGATGCCGCCACAGTGCTTGAATCTACCCTTGCGCACACGCTGAATTCTCTGAAAACGCCCACCATTGTGGTGGAAATGGGCATTGGGATGCGCATCACCCGCGAATATGGCGACCGACTGGTGGACGGCATCTTCAACATGATGCACAAGATGAAGATGCTGAAAAAGAACATACCTTTAGAAAAGGTAGCCAACCCAATCGTATCCACCTCAGGCGAAGTCTGCTTCCTAAATGCAGACTATTCGGGGGTGATTCTTCCGCAAGTGAAACATTCTGACTGGGTGGGAAAAGGCGAACTGCTCTGCCAGATCGTTGACCCGCTCGAAGGCAAAGTGCTGCAAGACGTACTATCGCCGGTGGACGGCCTCCTGTTCACACTCCGAACCTACCCTGTGGTGTACGAAGGTTCATTAATAGCACGTATCTTTTCAGAAAAAACCAAGGCATGAGACAAGAGATATTATTTCGAATGAAGTCACCCTACCGTGACGAGTTTAAAATCCGTGGGTTTCGTTTTGGAGAAGGCGAAAAATCGGTTGCAATTGTCGGCGCCATGAGGGGGGACGAAGTGCAGCAGCAATTTATTTGTTCGCAAATTGTGAAAAACCTGATCGAACTCGAAAGCCAAGGCAAAATAAATCCGGGGCATGAGATCCTCGTGATCCCGTCGGCAAACCACTTTTCGATGAACATCGACAAACGCTTCTGGGCCATGGACAACACAGACATCAACCGCATGTTTCCAGGATACGACAAAGGAGAAACCACGCAACGCATAGCTTCGGTGATTTTCGACGACGTCCGCGGATACAAATACGGCATCCAGCTGGCAAGTTTCTACATGCCGGGGAGCTTCGTGCCTCATGTGAGCATTATGGAAACCGGTTTCCACAACGAAAAGCTGGCCCAAAAATTCGGACTGCCCTACGTGCTGCTACGCAAGCCCAAGTCATTTGACACAGGAGTGCTGAACTACAACTGGCAGATTTTCGAAACCGACGCCTTTTCTCTATACGCCGGCCACACCGACACCATCGACAAGGAAATAGCCAAGGAAGCGTGGACTGCCGTCCTCCGTTTCCTAAAGAACACGAAGATCATCGACAAGCCTCTGCACGAGGGGCATCATTCCTTCGTGATGAAAGACCGGGATTTGGTGACTATTTCCTCAGACGAGGCTGGGATACTGTATCAAATAAAACACTCAGGAGACAGCATCAAAGAGGGAGACGTGTTGGCAAAGATACTCGACCCCTTCACAGGAGTCGTTCGCAGCGTAATCAGCTCACCTACCGATGGCACCATCTTCTTTTCTCACCATCGTCCTTTGGTGCACCAAAACACAATCATGTTCAAGATCGCAAAAGTATAACTCCGAGCAAAAACCGTGTTCGACGAATCCTTATGGGCCCTGCGCGGGCACGGTTCTTCCTTTAAAAAAGGAAAAAGGCTTCCCGCCTTTCCCGCCTGGAAAAAAACATCACACACAAACAAGCAAATTGGCTGCGCATCTGCTTCCGCGTATCATTTTTTTCTATAAATTTGCAAAAAGAAAGAGTAATGTAGTGTTCAAAAACACAATATCAACGCAACAGTCAACCAAAATTGCATTTAAACAAGCGTAAGCCCTTTTTCCTTGACAAAGAATAGCCTATTGTCAAGATAAAGCCTGAACCCCGTGGAATGGAAAATCAACACGGATTGTTTTCTCAGAAACTAAGCATGGCTTGCAGAAGCAAAGAATTGCCGTCTTCGGAAAGGCAACCATGCTCCAGACAAAAGCAGTGTGAACAATTTACCAGATAAATTCTAAGAGATCGGGATTCAATTTCCGACCTAAACTTTTTATATGATCGTCACCCCTGAAACGCCATAACATGAACTCCAAAACAGCATTTTCTGGCAGACACTTTTCGCTAATTGCAGTTTGCCTGATAACATTCGCATCCTGCAGCCGGATCAAGAAACACACCTCGGAGACAACGCCCGAGGATGCAGCCAAGTTTGACCGGTTGATGAAAAAGGCTGATGCCTTGACAACCGAATACAAACTTGATTCAGCGTATTCAGCCCTATTGAAAATTCACGAATGGGCTTCAAAAACGAACGATTCGATTCTGATCGCCCGATCGCTGACACAACTGGGAAACATCAACAGGTCGGACGTAAAGATGATTATCGCCGAGAAACATTTAAGCGAAGCCATCGCCATCCTAAGGCACTACAACAAGCCTAAGCTCCTTGCGGAAGCCTTGGAAAATGCAGGATTAGTGAAACAATCTCAAGCCGATTACCAGACGTCCCAGCAACTATTGTTCGAATCTTTAGAGATCGCCGAGGCCAGCAAAGACAATGAGCAGGCGTGTAGGCTGCTCAACCTGATCGGATCAAATTTTGACATCACAGAGAACAAGCTTCAGGCGATATCCTACTTCCATGAAGGCATCACCCTGGCTGAAAAATACCATCTCGAAAAAGCCAAATACAGCATATTCAT
>MKRS01000705.1 GCA_001897035.1 Bacteroidales bacterium 45-6 | reverse complement strand
CCTCCCATTGGTCGTAGAGGTCGAGCGAGAGCGACCGGGCCTGATGCGCACATTTCCGGAGTTCTTCGGTCTTTGCAATGACAAAACCAAAGCCCGGAACGCCCTGAATGCACTTGTTGGCCGAACTAACGAGGAAGTCTATTCCCCAGTCAGAGACATCCATCGCAATGCCACCGAAGCTACTCATGGCATCAACAATGGTGATCTTGTCGTACAATTTGGCCAGTTCCGCAATCTCCATGACGGGATTCAGGATGCCAGTGGTGGTTTCGCAGTGAACCACCGCCACGTGCGTAATATCTTTCTGACTGTCAAGAATTCTCTTTATGTCCAATATGTCGGGAACTTCGGTTTCGGGAACAATATAGGCTTCGTGAGCGATCTTCAACGCCTTGGCGATCTGTATCATCCTCATGCCATAGGCACCGTTGGCGATAATGAGCAGCTTGCCGTTTTCGGGCAGAATCGTCCCGATCACCGCCTCCACGCAATAAGTGCCGCTTCCCTGCATCAGCACGGAGGTATAATCCGCCAGTTTGACGGTGGCCATCGACACTAATTTCTCCCGGATTTTCTGCACTACCTGCAAATTGTAATCATCGTCCCAAGTGCACCAGTCGCGGAGCATGGCCGCCTTGACAGTTTTGCTCGTGGAAAGGGGGCCGGGAGTGAGCAACAAATAAGGATTGTCCGGCAAATCATTGTAAGTCATATTCAGGTTTTGTTTTAAGTTGTGACATCTTGTTCTTGAAATAAAAAATGGAAGCGATCGTGAGCAAACACCCAAACAGAGAGCAATAGGTGCCCGCCTGGATAAAAAACTGCAACCAACTAAGACTCGGGCTGAAAAAGTTCTTGTAGAAAACAACGCCTAAGCTTCCCAAATAGCCGAAAGCATCGGAAACGTAGATCAGAAAACCTACATTGCTGACATAGCGGAACGAGGAAATGAGCCTTTCGTAGAGAAACGCATTGAACGGGATGTAGCCGAGGTAGAGTCCCGTGCCAACCAATATCATCCACCATTCTCCTCCGATGAGGCGGTACTGGAAAAGCAAGGAGGAAGCAATCACCAGCAGGAATCCGGAAAGGACAATGAGTAGGATCACGTTGAAAGCCTTGAAGTTGGAACGGATAAACACCACCAAGGCCAAGGCCAGCAAAGTGAAAAACGCCACCGGCAATTCGGCAAGGGTGAAAATGGCGGGGTCGTCGGTGTAACCCAAAGATCTCCATATCTCGATGGAGAAATTATCCCGCATATCCCGGAAAACAGTCAGGAAGACGTAGGCGACCACCAACAGCAGGATTCCTATCGAAAACGTTTTCAGAAAAGCCTTCCGCTCCTGCCTGTTCATCGGCATACGTTTGGTGCGTAGCTGCTCGTCTTGTGCCGACGGGGCGGGAATGCAGTCGAGCAAAAACACGCACACAACCAGCGGAACGGCAAATATCGCCCCCGCGATGAAAGGCATGGCAAAATCGCTCGCTCCCCAATGGAGCTTCACCATCTCACCGACCGATTTCACCACTCCCGAAGCCACGATGAAACTCACGCTCAGGGAAGCACCCAGTATCTCGGTCATCCGCCTCCCTTCCAGGTAGCTGAAAACCACTCCCCAGATCATCCCCAACGGTAAACCATTGAAAAACATGAACAAAATATTGTAAGGCTTTGGGACGATCCAAAAGAAAAACAAGGCCAATTCGGCCATCCCCACCAAAAGGAGAATGTAGATTGCACGGAACGCCGGCTTCATCTCCGACACATACTTTATCCCGGCAAACTTGCTGAGCGTGTAACCGATGAGTTGGAAGGTGATGAGCCAAATCTTATAATCGACCCCAAACACGGCATGTTCTTCGTACAACCCCACCGTGAATGGCTTGCGGAAGGCATACATACACGAATAGGTGAGGAACGAAGCCAGTGAGGCATAGAGCACAAACACCCATTGCGGCTGGCGGGAAAGCCAGCGGCTGACGTTGGATTGCAATGCGATCATTGGTCGGAAGCCGTGATTGAGCGGAAAGCACCTTCAAGAATGTCGAGAGCCTGATGCAATTCGTCTTCGGATATAATCAAAGGGGGACACAGGTTGATGACACTTCCCTGCGACACCTTGAAACTCAAACCATTTTCGAGACAATGGTAGAGGATGCGCTCAGCCTCATTGCCAGCCCGTTTTTTGGATGTCCGGTCAGTCACCAAATCGACACCCCACAAGAGGCCGATTCCGCGCACATCGCCGATCAAAGGATACCGATCCTGCATGTCAACGAGCCGGACCCTCATCATTTCCCCGAGGCTTTTCGCACGCCGGAGCAAATCTCGGTTTTCTAATTCTTCCAGTACAGCCAAGCCCGCCGCTGCCCCTAAGGGCGACTTTTCGTGGGTGAAATGACCTACGGAATGTTCTATAGCCTGATTGAACTTGTCACTCGTGAGCAAAGCTGCCATCGGGAAAACAGCTCCTCCAAGGCCCTTGCCAATGGTCACCATGTCCGGAACGATGCCGTAATGCTCAAAGGCAAAGAAACTTCCCGTGCGTCCCAGCGCAATCGGTATTTCGTCCAAAATCAGCACCACGCCGAACTCATCGCACAAGGCACGCATTTTCTTCCAAAAGTTAGGACTCGGAATCTGCACGTCCGTATTGCGGACAGTCTCGGCGATGAATGCGCCAACATCGCCCTCGTTTTCAAACACATACCTGACATATTCCACATATTTGTTCTGTTCCGCATCATTCTCCCAAAAGGGGCGGTAGGAATCGGGCTGCGGCACATGCTCGACACCGGGCAAAAGCGGGCCAATATTTTTACGGAAAGAAGCCTCGCCTCCCACTGAAATCGTGTCTAAGCCCGCACCGTGAAATGCGCCCCACATCGACACCACCTTGAATTTGCCGGTAACGATGCGGGCTAATTTCAACGCCATTGAATTTGCCTCCGATCCTCCAGGGGCAAAAAGCACCCGGCTGAGTCCGGGATGGATGGAAGTAAGCCTTTCGGCAAGTTCCACAGCAATCTTGTTGGTGTAGCGCCGGGGCGAAAACGGTAAGCGGGCAAGCACACGAGTCACTGACTCGATGACGTGGGGGTTACGATAACCCACCTGATGGAGGTTGTTCCCGTGGAAATCGAGTATCTTGCGGCCCGAAGAAGTCACAAGATACGCCCCATCACACTCTTCCAAAACTTCCATGCAAGGGGTGGACAATGCCTGGTGAATAAAATACCGGGCATCTTTGCCCAGTATCTCCTGGGTGCCGGAGTCCAAGCTCCCCATCCAAGTTTTTCGGGATTCAGTGATGTTCACATCTCCCTCCATTTTCTGAATCAAATCGTTCATTGTTTACTTATATTAAACTTTTTCTTTTCGATATTACAAATTAAGAGCTTGGAAATTACAGGATTATTTCATTTCGATTAATTGTTTAAAACCAGATAGAAAGGTTTATTTTAATCTATATATTTGCATCCGAAACATAAATTATTCTTTCATATAAAATTTTACTATAAGTAAACAACATGGGATTGAATGACATAAATTTTGTAGGAAAACGCATCAAGGAACTCCGCCTTCTGAAAGACTTGAAGCTAACCGACGTGGCTATCCATTCGGGAATCAGCAAGGGCTTGCTCTCGAAAGTAGAAAATGGGAGAACCATCCCTTCCCTCCCCGTCCTGTTCAAAATTATTTCGGCCCTGAAAGAGAATCCGGCGGTGTTTTTCGAAAAGATGAGCGAATCGAAGCACATCCCTTTCTACATACTTGTAAAGGAAGCGGACTACAAGCCTATCGAGAAAGAGGCTTCCGTGGGCTACAGCTATTTCCATATCATGAGCGAGTCATTCAAGGATGTGACCTTCAATGCGGTCCTCCTGAAATTGTCGCCCGATGCCAAGCGCGACTTGGTGACCACCGACGGAATGGAATTCATATACATGGTGGAGGGGAACATCGAATACCAGCTCAACGACGTAATCATCAGCCTCAACCAGGGCGATTCGCTTTTCTTCGACGGCCGGGTCCCACACCTGAAGATCAACAAGTCGGGAAAAGAGGCGAGAATCTTGGTGGTTTATCTTTTGTTCAACTAAGTAAATGCAAAAGTAAATTATCGTATTTTTTAATGCGAAGCATAACCTTTAGCTATTCTATTAGCTGATAGCTGTTAGAAAAGGCTAATGGCTAAAAGCCATTGGCTATCAGCTCACACATTTCACGACAACAAATCATTCTTATTACTTAATCAACATAAAAAAAAAATCAGATGTCGCAGAAAATAGATTTGGTTGTTTTCGACATGGCCGGAACAACCGTACTCGACCAACGGGAAGTGGAAAAATGCTTTTTTGAAGCGGTCGAGCAAACCCAATTGGAAGCCACCCGGGAAGAGATCAACGGGATGATGGGCTGGTCCAAGATCACCGTCTTCGAAACCCTATGGAAAAGGCAATTAGCCGGCAAGGCAACTGCCGAAATCGCACACAAGGTGAACACCTCCTACCAGATCTTCAAGTCTGTGCTGGAAAAGCACTATGTGGAAAACCCGGTGCTTCCCACAGAAGGCACGTTGGAACTGTTCGAACTACTGAAAACGAAGCAGGTGAAGATTGCGCTCACAACCGGATTCTACCGTGAAGTGACAGACATCATCTTGAAAAAGCTGGGATGGAACGAAGGTTTGGACAGCAACCATGCAGGCGACGGGCTCATCAACGCATCGGTGGCAAGCGACGAGGTGCGCCAAGGCAGACCAGCCCCCTACATGGTGTTCAAAGCGATGGAGATGTGCGGCGCAACGGATGTGCGCAAGGTGGTGAAAATCGGCGACACGCCCTCCGATCTTGGCGAAGGCAAAAATGCAGGTTGCCTCTATTCGCTGGGAGTTACAAACGGCACGCACACGCACCAAGAACTTGCCCTGCACGAAAACGACGGCCTACTGCCCGACATGAACCATTTCTGCAAGTTCCTGGAAGAGTTGCTTTGACCTTGCTTCTCATCCTATCCAATACGGAACGAGTCACTCGAAATAACGTTAATTGCATTTTATTTGCAAAAAAACAACAATTAAGCAAGGATTAGATCCGGAAGTTTCGCCTGCGTAAACATTTTTTTTATTTGCAACAAAATATTAAATCCTCTATTAAACAAGCATTAACAGCTTGAAACTAATTTAGCCAAAAATTTCGAGGTAAGAGCTTATAAACAAAATTAACAAGGTATCAAGATGAAAAAAAAGGTTACACTATTGGTCATTATCCTGACGGGCATGATGTTCTCCGCCAAATCGCAAACCAATTATTTGGCTTCAAACAACACGCCAAAGGGTGGAAATGAAAGCCCCGCCCCGCTCCTCTCGGTCAAAAAGCCTTCGTTCA
>MKRS01000704.1 GCA_001897035.1 Bacteroidales bacterium 45-6 | reverse complement strand
GCTGAGGCAGGCGAACTATATGTCTCCTTAATATATGTCGATAGTGCAGCGATGTTGAAAAGACTTCGTCCTGCTCCACAAGGCAGAGGATACAGAATCCGCAAACGTTCTAACCACGTTACCTTGCAAGTAGATACACGTAACGAAAATAAAAATTAAGCAGCAAGATGGGACAGAAAATTAATCCGATAGCAAATCGTTTAGGAATCATCCGTGGATGGGACTCTAACTGGTATGGCGGTAAAAAATACGGAGAAACGTTGTTGGAAGACAGCAAACTGCGTAAATATTTGAATGCACGTCTTGCTAAAGCGAGTGTAGCTCGCATCGTAATCGAAAGAACGCTGAAACTTGTCACAATCACCGTGTGCACAGCCCGCCCCGGAATCATCATCGGCAAAGGCGGCCAGGAAGTGGACAAGCTGAAGGAAGAGCTGAAGAAAATCACAGATAAAGATATTCAGATCAATATTTTTGAAGTCAAGAAACCGGAACTGGATGCCGTTATCGTAGCCAACAACATCGCGCGCCAAGTGGAAGGCAAGATCGCCTACCGCCGCGCCATCAAGATGGCTATCGCCTCCACCATCAGGATGGGAGCAGAAGGTATCAAGATCCAAATTTCGGGACGCTTGAACGGAGCCGAAATGGCCCGCTCGGAAATGTACAAGGAAGGACGTACTCCGCTCCACACATTCCGCGCCGACATCGACTACGCTCACGCCGAAGCCTTGACTAAAGTTGGTTTGCTGGGTGTCAAAGTATGGATCTGCCGTGGAGAAGTTTACGGCAAGCAAGACCTCGCGCCATCGTTCGCTGCGCAAAAAGATTTCGGTGGAAACTCCGGAAACAACAACCGCAGGAACGACCATGGCAACAACAGGGGTTTCAAGAAAAACAAGAGAAAATAAGTAGTAAACGTTGAAACTGAATTAAAACATGTTACAACCGAAAAAGACAAAGTTCAGAAGACAGCAAAAAGGTCGGATGAAAGGTAATGCCCAAAGAGGTAACCAATTGGCTTTTGGTTCTTTCGGAATCAAAACATTGGAAACCAAATGGATCACCGGACGTCAGATTGAAGCTGCCCGTATTGCTGTGACTCGTCACATGCAACGTCAAGGACAAGTGTGGGTTCGTATTTTCCCGGACAAGCCGATCACCAAAAAACCGGCCGAAGTACGTATGGGTAAAGGGAAGGGATCGCCAGAAGGATTCGTTGCCCCCGTCACTCCAGGAAGAATGATTTTCGAGATCGAAGGCGTGCCTTTCGAAATAGCTAAAGAAGCTTTGCGCCTGGCAGCACAAAAACTGCCGGTGACAACCAAGTTTGTCGTGCGCAGAGACTATGACCTAACCCAGAAATGATAAGAAACAATGAAAGCAAAAGAAGTAAGAGAATTATCAGATAAGGAATTGGTCGAAAAAATCGCGAACGAAACTTTGGCACTTGACCAATTGATTTTAAATCATGCAGTTTCTCCTTTGGACAATCCCGCGCAGATCAAAGCAAAACGCAAGGATATCGCACGCTTCAAAACAGTATTGCGCCAAAGAGAATTGAATAAATAATAAGAGAGCTGATGGAAACCAGAAATTTAAGAAAAGAAAGAATCGGGGTCGTTTTCAGCAATAAGATGGACAAAACCATCACCGTTGCTGTAAAATGGAAAGAAAAACACCCTATTTACGGGAAGTTCGTGAACAAAACGAAGAAATTTCATGCTCACGACGAAAAAAATGAATGCAACATCGGCGATACGGTAAGGATCATGGAAACTCGTCCTTTAAGTAAAACGAAGAGATGGAGATTAATTGAAATAATCGAAAGGGCTAAATAAGATGATACAACAGGAAAGCAGACTGACAGTCGCTGATAACAGCGGAGCGAAAGAAGCATTGTGTATTCGTGTTCTGGGAGGTACCAGAAGGCGCTATGCTTCAGTAGGGGATGTAATCGTTGTAGCTATCAAAAGCGTGATCCCTTCGAGTGATATTAAAAAAGGTGCTGTGACAAAAGCAATCGTTGTGCGCACGAAAAAAGAAATCCGTCGTACCGACGGTTCTTATATTCGTTTCGACGACAACGCATGTGTGTTGCTCAATGCAGCAGGTGAAATCAGAGGTAGCCGCATCTTCGGACCGGTGGCTCGCGAACTTCGTGCCGCAAACATGAAGATCGTTTCATTGGCACCTGAAGTTCTTTAATCTATAAAAACCATCGGGCAATGAGTAAATTACATATCAAAAAAGGCGATGTCGTGTATGTGAACACCGGTGTTGACAAGGGTAAAACCGGCCGCGTCGTGAAAGTGCATGTTGAAAAACAGCGCGCTCTTGTGGAAGGCATCAACATGGTGACTAAGCACGCCAAGCCAAGTGCGAAAAATCCTCAAGGAGGAATCGTGAAAATGGAAGCACCCATTCATATCTCCAACCTCAATGTGGTGGATCCCAAGTCAGGAAAACCAACCCGCATCGGACGCAAGGAAGTGGACGGGAAGTTAGTTCGTTATTCTAAAAAATCAGGGGAGGAAATTAAATAATGGCTAGTACTACAAGTTTAAAAGCTGATTACAAGGAACGCATTGTTGCTTCTTTGATGAAAGAATTCAACTATTCGACTCCAATGCAGGTGCCGGTGCTTGAAAAAATCGTCATCAACCAAGGTCTTGGTATTGCCGTTGCTGACAAGAAAATCATCGAGACCGCCATCAACGAACTGACCACCATCACTGGTCAGAAAGCTGTGGCAACTGTGTCGAAGAAGGATATTTCTAACTTCAAGTTGCGTAAGAAAATGCCTATCGGCGTGCGCGTTACATTGCGCCACAACAATATGTACGAGTTTCTCGAAAGACTCGTGCGTGTGGCTCTGCCCCGTATCCGCGACTTCAAAGGTATCGAAAGCAAATTGGACGGACGTGGAAATTACACCCTCGGAATCCAGGAGCAAATCATTTTCCCTGAAATTAATATTGATAATATTACTAAAATATTGGGAATGAATATTACCTTTGTGACCTCTGCGAAAACAGACGAAGAAGGTTATGCTCTTTTGAAAGAGTTTGGCTTACCATTTAAGAACATTAAAAAAGACTGATAAGAAAAAATGGCTAAAGAATCAATGAAAGCTCGCCAAGTGAAAAGAGCTAAGCTTCAGGCAAAATATGCTGAAAAGAGAGCTGCTCTCAAAGCTGCGGGTGATTACGAAGCATTACAGGAATTGCCTAAGAATTCGTCTCCAGTCCGTGCGCACAACATTTGTAGCATGACGGGACGTCCCAAAGGTTACATTCGCCAGTTTGGAATCTCACGTATCCAATTCCGCGAATTAGCTTCTAAAGGACTGATTCCTGGAGTGAAAAAGGCAAGCTGGTAATTTCTATAGCTATTAGCTCTTAGCTCTTAGCCATTAGCTACCTCAAATGTAGCTAACGGCTATTAGCTGCGAGCTAATAGCTCAATTATATTTTTATTAATTAAATATTGTCCCGACGGTCGGGATTAATTTAAATTTTTTTTAAATGACAGATCCAATAGCAGATTATTTGACGCGTGTCCGCAACGCTATCCAAGCGAGACACAGAGTGGTAGAGATACCTGCGTCGAATCTTAAGAAAGAGATTACTAAAATTCTCTTGGAAAAAGGCTACATCCTTAATTATAAGTTTGTAGAAGAAGGACCCCAAGGCACTATCAAGATCGCCTTGAAGTATGATCCCGTAAACAAAGTGAACGCGATCAAGAAATTGATCCGTATATCCACTCCGGGGTTACGTAAATATACTGGGCACAAGGAAATGCCACGGGTATTGAACGGACTTGGCATCGCCGTGCTATCTACCTCCAAAGGTGTTATGACTGACAAGGAAGCCCGCGACCTGAAGATAGGTGGCGAAGTTTTGTGTTACATTTATTAATCAAGAGGAGGAGTATATTATGTCAAGAATTGGAAAATTACCTATCAACGTTCCTGCTGGAGTTAAAATCGATGTCAATGAAGCCAATTTGGTGACCGTGAAAGGTCCTAAAGGTGAATTGGAACAGCAACTGAACAAGGATATCAAAATTAGCCTCGAAGGCTCTACATTATCTGTTACGCGCCCGACGGACGAAAAGGAACACCGCGCCTTGCATGGACTCTATCGTGCCTTGCTTAGCAACATGATCGTGGGTGTTTCGGCTGGTTACCGCAAGGAACTGGAATTGGTTGGGGTTGGTTACCGTGCTTCGAACACTGGTCAACTACTTGAGCTTTCTTTGGGATACACGCACAACATCTACTTGCAGTTGCCCAAAGAAATCACGCTTGAAACCAAATCGGAAAGAAACAAAAGCCCGTTGATCATCCTCGAATCTGCCGACAAGCAATTGTTGGGCCAGGTGTGTGCGAAGATCCGCTCTTTCCGTAAGCCCGAACCATACAAGGGGAAAGGTATCCGCTTTGTGGGTGAGGTTATTCGTCGCAAGTCCGGTAAATCGGCTGGTAAATAATTTATATTAATGTAGAATCATGGCAACTAAGACCGAAAGAAGAAATAAGATTAAGTTACGCGTGAGGGGAAAGATCGAAGGCACGTCAGAGCGTCCACGTCTTTCTGTTTTCAGAAGTAACAAGCAAATATATGCGCAAGTCATCGATGACTTGACTGGCAAGACATTGGCTTCTGCCTCGTCTCTAAAACTTGAAGACAAAGCTCCGAAGAAAGAGATCGCAGCAAAAGTTGGTGAATTAATCGCAAAGAGTGCTCAGGAAGCGGGTGTGACTACTGTGGTTTTCGACCGTAACGGTTACTTGTACCACGGAAGAATTAAAGAATTGGCAGATGCTGCCCGTAACGGTGGACTTAAATTTTAATAGACATGGCTGGAACAAATAATAAAGTAAAGACAACCAACGATATTGAGTTGAAAGATAGATTGGTAGCAATCAACCGCGTGACGAAAGTAACCAAGGGTGGTCGCACATTCAGTTTTGCCGCCATCGTTGTCGTTGGAAACGAAGACGGTGTCGTAGGCTGGGGATTAGGAAAAGCAGGGGAAGTGACAGCAGCTATCGCCAAAGGCGTGGAAGCTGCCAAAAAGAACCTCATCAAAGTTCCTGTGTTGAAAGGCACAATTCCTCACGAGCAAGTGGCTACCTTCGGTGGCTCAGAGGTATTCCTCAAGCCCGCTTCTCCCGGTACCGGGGTGAAGGCAGGAGGTGCTATGCGTGCTGTGCTTGAAAGCGTGGGTGTGACAGACGTGTTGGCAAAGTCCAAAGGCTCTTCTAACCCTCACAACTTGGTGAAGGCTACTATCGAAGCACTTGGCGAATTGCGCGACGCATACACTGTCGCACAAAACAGAGGTGTGTCATTAAGCAAAGTGTTTAACGGATAATTTGGAAGGAGATA
>MKRS01000703.1 GCA_001897035.1 Bacteroidales bacterium 45-6 | reverse complement strand
ACTTGCCAATCTGTTGCTTGGCCGTTTCAACGACCATGTAACGATCCCAGTCCTTTGAAGCCAGCTGGATGTTTCCGGTGATGGAGTTAATCAAGCGCAAATCCCGGTAAGCGGTCGATTGGGAAACGGGCAATGTGGCATCACCACAGCCAGTCACAAGAAAATTGATGACTTCCTTATCCGGTACAATCGGATCGTCCAGCTTATAGGTTACCGCAAGCATGATCCGTTTCTTGCGCTCCAGTTCCATTTCGGAGAACTGTTCCCGGACTTCGGATGTCGGCTTGAACAGGTTCTTCCGTATTTTATCGGCTGCCCGGTCTTTTGCGTTTTGCATGGTCATTCGTTGTTTAGTTGGTCCCGGATATATTTTTCGGCCAACGGTTCGGCAGCGGGAGAACCTGCCTTGGCCAGCTTCACAACGGTCTGTCTTAGTTCAAACTTTGTAGTTAGTTTACCACGCTGATAAGCTTCGTAAATCGGAGAGTTGACATGATTTTTACAAGTCTGAATAAATAAAGCTTTCTCTGAAGGAGGTATCCGTAAGAGTATGGCTATTTCAACCGGAGGCATTAAAGCCGCCGACATTTGTTCCAGTTTTTCAAGTTGTTCATCCGTTAATTCCATAGAAAGGCAAACTATCGTTTTTAAATATTTCATCAAAGCAATCCCGGTAATAGTCAAACATCTTTGTGTCCGTAAAAGCCACTCCGGCTTCGTACCTTGGATTATTGTTCATGTTGGCACTACCAACTAACCCGCACTTAAAAATTCCTTCAACAAGAATAAGCTTCATGTGCGTGCTTGATATCCTGACACTATCTGCGATGTTGGCCGCAAAAAGCAGGATGTCGAGCTTATGCCGTTTCACATTCATATCGAGCAACAAGCGTAAGTCGGAAATCTTGCCTTCCTCCTTCAGGAAGAACATAGGCCGCAGGCTGTCCTCGCTTATGTTGAATGTGGCTACGCGGACTATAGCTGGACCACTCCTGTCTAACAAAATGGGCAGTACTTCATGCACTGCCCATCTACCTTTGTGAACATAAGGGGTGATTTGTCCGCTTGTAATCCCTTCCGGGAAAAGCAGGT
>MKRS01000702.1 GCA_001897035.1 Bacteroidales bacterium 45-6 | reverse complement strand
CAAAGCCAAAATTGACAGTCTTAAATCTGAAATAACGAAAAAGGAAAAAGAAGTCAATACTTTGTATGAGACTTATATTGCGGAAGCTGAAGGAACAGCCGGAACCAAGAAACTTGGCAAAGGTCCCGTTTTTAAAGAAAAGATTGCAAAACATGATTTGGCAAAATCAGAGCTGGACACTTTAAGAAAAAACAATCTGGCCAAAATTGCCGAAACAGAAAAACTATCAAAAAACAAAGTTTCGTTATCTTTGAATAAAACTAACAAAAGACTGATTCCAAGATTAATGAGTATAAACAGAAAAATAAATTTCGTTACTGTTATTGCGGTTACAAAAATATATCATATATTTGCACTAAATAATACCAGCCACGCTTCCCACTTGAACAGCGCACCCGGGCTGGTTTTCGATTTTTATAGGGTTAACTTAAATTTAGTAATTCTATGAAATACAACAAGTTGCCTATCACAATACCTGAACAAGTAGAAAAATTAAAGGGACGTGGGCTAAAGTTTGATAACGAGACAAAAGCTCAAAATTACCTCTCCAATATTAGTTATTACCGATTAAGAGCCTACACATACCCCTTTCAAGACAATTCCCAAAACGAGCAACTATTTAATGTTGATGTTTCTTTTGAGCAAATAATAGAACTTTACGTTTTCGACCGAAAACTACGTCTGTTAATATTCGATGCAATTGAAAAAATTGAAATAGCATTGAGAACGCAAATCATTTATCATTTTGCTTTAAGACACGGTAGTCATTGGCAACTAAAACCTGAACTATACAGAGACCCGATGAGATTTGCCAATCATTTAGATAGTTTACAAAAAGAAATAGACAGAAGCAACGAAACATTTATTGACCATTACAAAAAGAAATATATCAATCCGACAGAGCCGCCAAGCTGGATGAGTTTAGAAGTAAGTAGTATGGGTTTATTGTCTAAAATTTTTCAAAACTTGAAGAAAAGTCCTGGAAAATTAGCCGTTACATCTCATTTTGGACTTAAAGATGTTTCAGTTATTGAAAATATTCAAGAATATGACGATGTCCCATTTCAAGATTCGACAACAAACGAATCGATT
>MKRS01000701.1 GCA_001897035.1 Bacteroidales bacterium 45-6 | reverse complement strand
TCGTAAGCATAACGTTGCACCACGTTCCCATTCTCATCGGCCAATGCTGTCAAAGAACCCAGGTAGTCGGAGTAGGTGTACAGCAGGCTGTCCACTCCCCGGTTGCGGATCAATACCGCCCCGCTAAGGTAATGAATTTTCCGCACATTTCCATCGGGGGTGATTTCTTCCTCGTAGTCGCCGATGTAGTAGCGGGTGGTTGTCCGGCTACCGGGGTTGGCTCCCGTCCAGTATTGTGTAGTGGTGGACTTGCGGCGTTGGTCATCCACGCCGTAAGTCAGGGCGTATGATCTCAAGTTTGTGGGATCAGATATGCTTTGCACCTTCTTGAAGTCGGTGTAGCTTATTCCCTGTTCCTTCCATCCTGATGGCGTTCCCGACACCGATGTCAATGCGTGGGGTTTGCCATTTGCCCCATAGCCAAGGGTGAAATTACCGAGGTCGGTTTTCGTCTCAATGTTCCCTTCCGGGCTATAATTCATGCCATAGGCAGTTTGCCTTTCAGGCTGAACGACCGTCCAGCCAGCCAGACGGCTAAGCCTGTCGTAAGAGAAGTTCTCTTCCTGGCCGGTTAAGCTATCTGTCCGGTACTGGAGGTTTCCTTTCGTATCGAAGGAATATGCCAGGGAAACGACGTTACCCGCATCCATTGCCGTGGGAAAGCCCCGCTCATCAAACGCATAGCTTGTGGTGTGTCCCCCTTGGCTCACCTTGGTCAACTGCCGGCGGACGTTTTCTTCGAGCGGCTTCCAGATCGAACGTCCGGCCTGGTCCCTCGTTTCGGTGAGGTTGCCATAGCTGTCGTAGGTGTTGGTGGTAAAATACCCGGAAGGGTAGATGTCTTTCCTGATCCTGCCGAGAGCATCGTATTCGGTCGAGCGATTGTAAATCCTGCCATCTATTTCTTCTTTCAGGTTGGTTTGCCGTCCGTAGCTGTCGTAGGTGAATGTTTGCTTGTGACGCCCTGCAATTTCTATGGACTTAACCCGCGTGGGATGCCCCAAATCACTGTCGTAAGAAAAAACCTTGTTTTCGTTGTAATGTCCGTGGCGGGTTGTGCTTTGCAACAACCCATAGTTGTCATACTGGTTGGTGGTAGTCACCGAGTCAGCCCCCTCGTGCACCAGTTGGCGCTCCCAAAGCAATTCGCCGAATCCGTTATACTTGCTTTCCACCACACCTGCATCCGGATCGGTTATCTTTGTTCGGTTGCCTTGGAGGTCATATTCCATCTTCACCGGCTCAGATTCGATGTCGAAAGCCCCGAACGGCCAGCTTGCCTTCAGTTTTCCTGACGGATAATATTCGTAATCGACATAATGCCCATTACGGACACTTTCCATGATTTCCCCCGCCGCATTGAAAGTTTTGGTGATGGTGTCGGTAGGATTGGTTTCCACTGTCATGTAGGTTAAATATTCATACGAAGTTTCACCCATCGGAGTGGTAAGCTTGAGTAGCCTGTTGTAATTGTCGTACTCTTGCACCTTATCCCACGCTGAGGGAGAACCCGCCGAATGGAAATATGGTTTTGACAACTTGTAAGGCAATCCCCTATCATTGTAAGTGGATGCAACGTCCACCAATTGGCCGTTCAACCCATACGCCTGCTTCAATATCTCACGACCGTAAGTGTCATACCAAATATAAACCGGCGACTGCCCTGAGGTTTGCGAGAACTGATAATATTTGGCCCCGCTAACGCTTCCAGAGCTTGCCCATTACAAGGAAGTAGCCACACGGATGCCGTCCGGGCTTTTTGTCTCGGCCAGTTTCCCCGTATTATCATAGGTGTAGGTTGTCGTGCCATATTCGTCGGTCTCACTATCAAGGAGGCCCTTCGTCTCGTTCCAGTTGTACGTATTTGTCCTACCGAGAATATCCGTTTTACTCTTCACAAAGCGCTTGGATGGTGTATAAGATATAGACGAAATACGAGAAATGCCGTTTGCAGACACCTTCACTTTTCCGGCGTAACCGCAACTGTCAATTTCCAGGTACTCTGTTTTCAGGCTGTTTTGATCTCCAGGATCATCTGTCTGGGAGGAAAGATTGCCTTTCTGATCGTATGTAAAATTTTTTTGCCAGGTAAATTCCTCCTCTCCTTCCAGAATTGTCCGCTTGAAGGTGGTAGAGTCTATTTTCCCTGGACACCAGGATCCGCAGGCTATATAACTAGAAGTTGTTTCTTCAGAGATATCGATACCGTATTTTCTGAAATACTTGGTGAGGTTTCCATAAGGATCGTATTCGAAAGACTGAAGGTGAGTCTTGTCATGCAAGTAGTCATAGGTGGTGACAGACTTCTGCTGAGCCGTATATCTCTTATTTCCAAGTTGGACCACAGGGTATTCGAGTACATCTCGGCTGACTATATTGGTTGGGGTAATTTTATTTCCGGCAAAGGACAAGCCCATGGAATTGATTGTCTTTACTGGCAAGAGCAGGTGGTTCGTTGGAAAGGGTCTCTTATAAATAATTGATGAGTTGGTTGATAACTCATCCTTGGTTGCCATATATTGAAAACCTGACAATCCGCGCACTTCCCAGTTGAAGAGGGCTTTCCCATAATAGTAGCTGGATTTGGAAATACCTTTCTCGTAGCTTGAGACAAGCAGTATCCCTGTGGCCTTGATCGGCATAACTCCCGCATTCAAGTAACTTAAGGTTGTCCATGTATAGTTGTTTTCGTCAGCTTGATTGTCAAGCTGGGTAAACGAGGACAAGGGTTTATAACTTATGGTTTGCTCCCCTGTAAAGGAATCCGAGACTTTTGTGAGGAGACTACTATTAGTAGCATATCCGAAATCTGTGAATTGAACTTTTCCGCTACTATCTTCATATATCCAGTTAACAGTTCCTTTGCCTAACAGATCGGCTACGCAGGTATAGGCACTACGTTCCTTGCTTGTTACGGTACGATTCAATTGAAATTGCATATTACCCGTATTCAAATATATACGCCATGTCGTATTTAGAAAGCTATAATCGTATTTAATTACATTTTGATATCCACCCCATGGGGCTAATTCAGTACTAATAATGTTAGTTTCTTTCAAATTTTCATCCCCAGCCACTATATCCGGCAAGCCATCATTATTGATATCCGTAATAAACAGGTTATCCTTGTCATCTTCGTCATTTAGAATGGGATTTTTTTTTGCCGAAAATTTCCCACAATCAATATTCAACGCTACCATCTTGAAATTATAATTCCCCTTGTTATACGCAATATACCAATCATTAGAATTCTTCCGATATACCACATCAGGTAAACCATCGGCGTTCATGTCTGCCACCCGATAAATGTCATCTTTTTCAATATTAAAAGGCAATGGTTGTAGTGACTCTGCTCCTCCCGTGAAACAATTGTAGCCAACCATTTTATTCTTCAATATTGCATTGGTCCCATCTTCATAGTTTATCCATATATCGTTGCGAAAGTTTCTTGCATTAAGATTTTCTATTTCTATACTTTCAATTTTTTTTGACGTATAAAGATAATAATAGTTGGTCGACTCGGTCCAATAAGGACGTTTGATCACATACTGGTTTTTGTTTGCAGCGACTATGCAATAAGGATATTTGTACATGCCGTTTTCACTGACAGGGTCATTGAATATAACCAAAGCTCCCGACAAGGTTTGCCCATAAAAATTACCAATCGCAATGAAAGGATCTTTACTGCTGTTACCTATTGACTCTTCAAACAAAAGAGTATTGTCTTTCATATCAGTGATATTCAAACTAATACTGTTATTTTGGGAAGAGGGGGAGACTGACTCCGACGACCCATTCCCATTAAAATCTCCAAAGGAGGAAGGAAGTCCTTTTATTACCTTACGCAAAGTTGTATTGATCATAAAGCGGTGGGTGGCAACCCAATTATTTTCTTTCTTGTGGATGTCAAAAAAGCAATTTATCAATACATCTTCAAAACCAGGGAAGCTTTCTGTATAGATATCGCCCAATTCATTGCATCCGTCCCCATCCAAATCAACAGCAACCAGACCCAGTTTTTTCTTCGTGTTGTTGTCGACATCTTTCGTAATGAAGGTAATGTCTGTTTGGCTTTCAGCCTCTTTGGGTTGACCATACACGAACGAAACTGGACTATAGGATTTGCTCCCATTTTGGAATAGTTCTATGGACTGCAGCTTGCTTTGGGTAGCATTGGAATAGGTGAGCGAATATACTTTCTGTTCTTGCCCGTTAACTGATGTGCGGATGTTTTTCAAGCGTAATTGTTGAATAAAAGCCATCCCTGAGATATACCCGGAAAGTTCATCGACCCTCTTTTCATAATCGAATGAGACGGCGATAGAGGATAGTGCGCCCAAAGCTCTGTTCGATCCATAAACAATCCTGTCTATGACATTGCCTATGTCGTTTCCCTGAGAAGCCTTGTATGAAAATGTAGCATAATTTCCATTGTTGTCCATCATTTCTACCAGATTCCAACTGGCACGCTGGAAATTTGTCTGGGCAAGAGCATCTGATGCCGGATTATTATATACAGGAGAATAGGAAGCCAAGCTGTTCGGATTGCCATAGGTCAACACCATGCCCGACTTTGTATATACCTTGAAGAATTTCGGCCCCCAAGCCTGTATTTCATATCCTACAATTTTATTGAATGACTCATTCTCTGTCCTATACTCAATCTGACCTCCAGATTCGGATATTTTAATTAGCCGTTGGCCATCCAAAGACAAGGGACAAGCCGCATCCCATGTGATGCCGGAATCTTCCCCGTCAAAATAATTCGTCTTTTTAGTGCGGGTTATAGCCGGCAGCCCGCCCACATTCCATCCACATCCGGCAATGCCGTTTCCTCCCTGACTGCTGTAAGTCAGGGAAATATCCGGCTGCATACCGTTGATTCCCTGGGGGCATGCGATTGGTATGGTGTAGGTGGCAGCCCCAGTAGGGCCTACCTCAAATTTCCCCGGGATACTCCCTACTGCAACACCCTTCGTAGGGTCGGAGGTCGTGCTGCCGTCGGGTTTCAAATAAGTTGCATCCGAGGGAGGGAACAGTAAGCCACGGTCAATCTTGGCATTAAATGTCGTCCCGTTGGCCGCCGCATACCTGAATCCAGGCTTCATAGATATATAGTCCCTTGCCACATAGGCTTTAGATGCGCCCGACTCATCGGCATGCAAGGTGTAGTCAGTGGCTACCGATTGTGCCTGTAAGATTATCAGGCTCCCGCACAGCAACATGAGCAGCGTGAGCAGGTATATTTTGTATGGTTGTATCATAAAGGAATGGATGGTTAGTGATACTTGGTAAAAGGAATAAATCGATAAGTTTTCCACTGAAGGGGTGGCTCCAGGCCACCCCCTCAGTTATTTAATGAAGCTCTACTTATTTTTCAACTTGTTCAACTCATCTTTCAACACCTT